>JAESUW010000092.1 GCA_016760525.1 Labilibaculum sp. | reverse complement strand
TATCTTTGATAATATGCCTTGAATAACACACACACATCAGAGGTTTATCCTTCGAAATAAAATAATCATTGTTCATTTTAATACTTACAAGCTTACCTCCTTTATTTATATATGAACGAGAAGATCCATTTGCAACAGCTCCTTTATAATGATAAGTTAAATTAGATAATTTCCTTTCTATTATTGATGAATTTTCGATAGAATACTCCACTGGAAATTTTAAAGCTATAATTGTTTTATACTTTTCTGAATACTTTAAAACTATCGGTAGATCAGACTCTTGTTGTTTTATACTAATAACTTCTTTGGTTTTAGTACATCCAAAAAACAAAAAAAAGACAAAAAACGATCTATAAATTTTATTCATGATTAAATATTAATAATTACACTTTCAACGATTACGATATCTTCATCCCTATTCTCACTTCTCTTGACAGAACATAAATTACACTTGACAAATCTCCATCCAAAGAATTCTCAAATATTTCCACTTCACTAAATTTCTTAAAATTACCATTTAATAAATTATTAAATGTTTCATTTGATATAGATAATAATTGATATTTATAATCATTAGATTGCCCCCACTTATTAACAAAACGCTGAACTCCTTTCAACCCCTCTTCTTTTGCCTCTGCCAACTCATCCTGAACAACCATTTCTAATGTTTCCTCCAAATCATTGGAATATTGCTGAATGAGTACGCCTGCCAAATCGTTTATGGGAGATAATGGCCCCATGGGTATCGACAATGGTTTTGAAGTATCGAAACCATTTTTTGCATTATTTAGCAAGCCCGCAAAATCGAGCAGATGCCCGGCATTTCTTAAGAATCCTAATATCGTCACTCTTTTCCCTGTTGTTGTAAAATAATCGTACTGGCTTAATCCTTTCGAAGTAATAAGGTCATCACCTTGTTTATATCCAAAGTTATTTCTTTGCTTTACATCCTTTAATAATTTACCATCATTGGTGTAAATATCTCTGGAATATATTTGTGAATTCTTTGTATAAACCTGACCGGAAGTGGTTGCCAAACTTCCTTTTTCCATTTTTGCAAGTGCAATATCACTAATTGTATCATCAATAGCTTTACTCACAAGTCCACCTATTTTGTTTTTAACCTCTCCTTTAATCTTTGAACCCGCCAATTTCATTAGCAATAAGGGACTACCGTCATAACTAATAAGCTCTGGCAAGTTATGACCATCAATCGGTGATTTAAAATATAAGGTTCTGTCTGAAAAGCCAACTTTGAGTTCTGAACGTACTTTCTCATTTAACTTGTCTCCGTACTTCACTTCCCAGTAAAGTTCTATTTTCTTATCCAGATTCGCAAACTTTTCAATATCGTCCTTTACTACACTTTCCCATTTCTCACTAAGCAAAAGCTCCACCGTAGCATATCCCCGTCTATCAATCTTTCGGATTGTTGCTTTCTTTTTTACTTCCTTATCAGGAAATTCATCATCATCTCTATCCAGAAGATTAATAATTGATAGCAAATAATAATCTCTATCGTAAAGTTTTAATTCCAACTCCTTTCCTTCTGCAATCCCTTTCGTTTCGATATGAAAAAACACGGTTTCACCAAGCTGAGATTCTTTCAAATTGTTGTTTCCTTCTCTATCGCTTGACCACCATCCTCTAATAATGCTTGGTTCTGCAATTGTAATGCTCTTCGATGCAGTAGTACCATCATCAAAGCTTATTGTAAATGTATTCTTCCCCATAACTTAATTTTGTTGATCGATTACCTCAAGTTCAATTTGCTCCAGATTACTATTGATCGTATAATTTTGAATGGTATCATTTTCTAAAATCATTCCATTATACTTAAAATCATGTGTTTTATCATTTAAATTTACACAAAGCATATCTCCGATTCTATTCTCCGTTTCAATTTGCAAAACAATTTTATCTCCTGCTTCGTATTCTTCAAGTTCATTCCCTGAAACATCGGTAATAAAATAACGAACCAACTGGGGCTCATCATCTTCACGCGTAACAGGCAATGGCGTAGGCTCTACATTTTGCCGGCTTAAATCAGTTACTTTCCAGTTTTTTTCGAACATGATTTTTCCGTCTTGCATAATAATTGCCGGCGATAGTTTCAAAACACTACGCATAGGGTCTTTACTTCCATTGCTAAAATAATCGTGATGGCCAATGCAGAGGGTATCGTACAATTCTATGGTTCGACTGCGGGTGGCCTTTGTAATTTGCGAGAATACTAATTTAACGTGCTTCATCTGGTAATTACTTGCTCCCCAGGCATACAAGTGCGGATCTTTAGGGCTATCCAGCTCTATATCGAATAAACCGCCTAAGGGATGTGAGGCGGCGGTTCCATTTGTATTGATTTCTTGGTGGAAGCCGAATTGCAATCGGTATATGTTATAGACTTTATCGTCTACATACATTTTGGCGCTCATTCCCATAATTATTATTTTTTATTTTTTTTATATAAACAGTATACTCTCTTTTTTCTTCATCGTTCTAAATTAACAAAAAAAATTAATAAACACTATCTCTCTTTTGCTTCAATTAACCAAAACAGGAATGTCCTTAAATAAACAAGCAAACTACAAAGCTGTTATTTGCCGTATTGTCAGTGTGTTGCAAGCATACAACCTGATATTCAGAACAGATTAATAATGGTGTGAAAAACAATACATACGAAACATGTCATGAACAATAAACACAAACAACAGGACTTTACTGGCTTAACATATCACCATCGCAACATCGGCAATACAGTTCAAAAAAAAGAAGACGGAAGTTACGTATAAAACAAAAAAAATAAATATCCTGATGAAAAAATGGAAAATTCAGAATTTCTGCCACAGATTCCTTCAAATGAATACTTCTCATGTCGGACATCAAAAATCCTTCTGTTCTCTATCGAAATCACCGCAAGGTTTACTATTTTTACGATTCGAGGTTTGTTTCTTACGACATCCTCCTCTGTTCACACAACGATAGACCTTTAGTATTATGAATCAGGCAGAAGCAAAAATTCGCATTGAAGAATTACGCGAACAATTACATACATACAATCACAATTATTACATTTTATCGCAAGCAAGCATCAGCGATTACGACTTTGATATGCTCTTAAATGAGTTGATGGCTCTGGAAAAGCAATATCCTGAGTGTAATGATCCGAGCTCGCCAACCCAACGCGTGGGCAGCGATATCAATCTGGAATTTAATCAGGTAGAGCACAAATACCCAATGCTTTCATTGGGGAACACTTATTCTGAAGAAGAAATCCGCGATTTTGAGAACCGAATTAAAAAGTTGATTGATGGTGATGTAGAATACGTTTGTGAGATGAAATACGACGGCACATCAATTTCCCTGACCTACAAAAATGGAAAACTGGTTCAGGCAGTGACCCGTGGCGATGGTGTTAAAGGCGATGATGTTACTGCAAATGTAAAAACCATACGATCGGTGCCTTTGCAATTAAAAGGAGAAGGATATCCTGAAGAATTTGAAATACGAGGCGAAATATTAATGCCTTTTGCTGTTTTTAACGGCTTAAACGAGGAACGTGAAGAAATGGGGGAAGCTCCTTTTGCAAATCCACGAAATGCAGCTTCGGGTACTCTAAAAATGCAAAACTCATCGGTAGTTGCAAAGCGCAAGTTGGATTGCTATTTGTATTATCTACTAGGCAAAGAGATTCCAAGTCGAAATCATTACAGCAATTTATTAGTGGCTAAAGATTGGGGCTTTAAAATTCCTGCAAGCACAGCTCTTTGTAAAAATATCGACGAAGTAATTGCATTCATTAAAGAATGGGACGAAAAACGCGACAACTTACCAGTTCCAATTGATGGTATTGTAATTAAAGTGAATTCGCTGGATATGCAGGAAGAGCTTGGTTTCACCGCCAAATCTCCTCGTTGGGCTATCTCCTATAAATACAAAGCGGAAAGAGTATCTACTAAACTGAAAAAGGTAACTTATCAGGTTGGAAGAACGGGATCGATTACTCCGGTTGCTAATCTGGATGCCGTACAATTGGCCGGTACAACGGTGAAAAGAGCATCCCTGCACAATGCGGATATCATTCAAAATTTAGATCTGCACGAAAATGATACTGTTTATGTAGAAAAAGGTGGTGAAATTATTCCAAAAATTGTTGGTGTGGAACTATCTGAAAGATCTGTAGAAGCAAAAGCAATTCAATACATTGAAGAATGCCCTGAATGCAGCACTCTTTTGGTTCGTAAAGAAGGTGAAGCAAATCACTATTGTCCAAATGACATGGGCTGTCCGCCCCAGATAAAGGGAAAGATTGAGCATTTTATTAGTCGCCGTGCCATGGATTTGGATGGATTGGGTGAGGAAACCATCGACTTGCTTTTTCAGAAAGAACTAATCAGTGATATATCCGGTTTGTACCGATTAACGAAGGAGAATATTATTCCTTTGGATCGCATGGGCGATAAATCGGCAGAGAGAATACTAACTAGTATTGAAAATTCGAAACATGTTCCTTACGAACGGGTTTTGTATGCATTGGGAATTAGATATGTTGGAATTACTGTGGCAAAAAAATTGGCCAAAGCGATTCCTTCTATCGATAAATTAGCTGCATCTACTTTGGAAGAATTGATTGAAGTAGATGAAATTGGAGGAAAAATTGCCGAGAGTATTGTAGAATATTTTTCAAGCGAATACCATCGGAATTTAATTGCTCAATTGAAAGAATTTGGCTTACAACTGGAGAAAGAAATCGTAGAAAATGAAAATGCCAGTACTGCGCTGGAAGGCTTATCTATTGTAATCTCCGGAAGCTTTTCGAAATACTCTCGTGACGAATTAAAAGACATGATAGAACTACACGGAGGAAAAAATGTAAGTTCCATTTCAAAGAAAACAAGCTTTCTTTTGGCTGGCGAAAAAGTGGGTCCAAGCAAATTGGCAAAACTCGAAAAGCTCGACATTGGAATGAAAACTGAGGTTGAGTTTTTAGAAATGATTGGAGTTAGTAGTTAGTAGTTAGTAGTTAGTAGTTAGTAGTTAGTAGTTAGTAGTTAGGCAAAGTTTCAATTTTAGAATTACTCAGATACACTTTTCCCTGTTTGGTTTTAAATTTTTTGAGCCTTGCTCCTTTTACCTTAAACCTATTATTATTTAGATTTTAAATAAATGAATTTTACCGCAATAGATTTTGAAACAGCAAACGGACAACGCAATTCAGCTTGTTCTCTTGGTTTGGTTCGTGTTGAGAATGGAGTAATTGTTGAAAGCAAAGATTGGCTGATATCACCTCCCGAAATGTATTTTCATCCGATGAACGTTAGTATTCATGGAATTACTGAAGAAGATGTAAGGAACGAACCTAGTTTCAATTTCATTTGGGAAGAAGTGGAAAACTACTTACATGGAGAAATGGTGATTGCTCACAATGCCAGTTTTGATGTATCGGTGCTTCGTGCTTGTTTGGAGACTTACGGCATTTGTTTTCCTGAATTTGATTATATGTGCACCGTTCAAATTAGTCGTAACATTTGGCCCAACATGCCAAATCATAAGCTAAATACTATGGCAAACTTGTTCAATATTCCACTTAGGCATCACGATGCATTAGAGGATACCTTAGCTTGTGCTAAAATTGCAATAAAAGCTTGTGAGATTATGAATAAAACCAGTCTTGCTGATTTGGCTGATGAGTTGCGAATTGCTCCGGGAAAACTAAATAAAAATGGTTATAAGGCTCCAAAAAAAATTAAATAAGCTTAATTTCTAATTTCTAAAATGATTTTTTTCATAACTTGTGATTTCAAACAACAATTGCCAGATCAATCCATATATTACCAGCCTACAACTTAACTATAGAATGTAAAATGAGTTTTTTTCAAAATATTAAAAATCAACTTGCCGGATTAAAAATAAGAAGCAAGCAAAATAAAAATCCGCGTAAGAAAGAATTTCACAATTTAGAGAGCGCTAAAAATATAGGTATTCTATTTGATACACTTCAGGAAAAGAACCATTCTGTGGTAAAAAAATTTGCGGAAAATTTGCAGCAAAAAGGCTGCAAAGTACAAACCGTAGGTTGGGTTAATGCTACTGAATTACCAAATTTTGGTGTTGCTCAAAAAATAGTTTTCTACACCAATAAAGACATCAAGTGGAGCGGTGAACCAATAATTCCTGAATTAGTTGAATTTATCAATCAAAAATTTGATTTACTCTTCGTACTTACCGATTCCGATCATCTTTCTATAAAATATCTAAGCAAAGTTTCATTGGCATCTTGTAAAGTTGGTTTATTGGTTGATAATTGTGAACATTTGGATTTGATGATTGATCTGGGTAAAAATAAATCAATAGAAAACCTGATCAGCGAAAGTTTAAAATATCTATCGCAAATTAAAAAGGAATAAAAATATTGCATACTAAATGATCATATTGGCATAGAAATTGTTTTGCTTTTAGAACAATTCACTTCAATAATTTAGAATATTATTTAAATAAAAAATGAAAAATATTATGAAGTATTCATTTCGCCTATTTGTTTTCACTCTAGCTATATTAGCTGGAGTTTCCTGCTCGAGACAAGTAACAAGAGTATCACCTGATCAGCAAATTGATTTGAGTGGACGTTGGAACGATACAGATTCCAAATTGACTGCAGAAGCTTTAATTGAGCAATTGCTTAACCAAAATTGGATTGAAAATTACCAACAGGAATTTAATCGCAAACCTGTTGTTATTGTTGGCTTAATCACCAATAAAAGTTCTGAACACATCGATTCAGACACTTATATTAAAGACATTGAAAAAGCCGTATTAAATGATGGAAGAGTACGTTTGGTTCAAGCTGGTGCTAAAAGAGAAGATCTTCGTCAGGAAAGAGCAGACCAACAAGATTTTGCATCGAAAGCAACTCTAAAAAAATGGGGACAAGAGCTGGGTGCTGATTTTATGCTGCAAGGCGACATTACTTCCATTATAGATAGTTACAAGAAAGAAAAAGTTAGATACTATCAGTTAAATATGGAACTAACTAATCTTGAAACCAGTGAGCTGGTTTGGATGGGCGATAAAAAAATTAAGAAGTACGTTAACAAATAAAATGAGTACTAACAGGAAGTCATTGGTTGGCTTCCTGAATTTTTTATTCCTTTTTCGATGAATCATAAAATATCCTTACATATACCGGGTAAAATACTTCCTGTATTTTTATTTTGTCTTTTTCTTCTACTATCGGGTTGTGCAACCTATTACATGCAAAACGAGGCTTTTAACAGCTATTTTTTGCAAGGGGATATGGCGAGTGCTGAAAAAGTACTTGATAAGGATAAAAAGAGCAATAAAAATAAAAACAGGGCTCTGTTTCTATTGAATAAAGGAACCTTATCGTGGATGCAGCAAGATTATGTTTCGGCAACCAATTATTTTAACGAAGCGGATCTTTTCATTGAAGATCAACGAAAAAATATTGGTTCTGAAGCATTGGCAATACTGACCAATCCAATGGCCAGACCTTATGTACCTGAGGATTTTGAAAATGTGATGCTAAATTTCTATAAAGCTTTGAGCTATTTGGAAATGGATAAAACTGAGGAGGCGCTGGTTGAATGCAGAAGAGTTAACGAAAAGCTGTATGCTCTGAATGACAAATATCCTAAAAATTATCAGAACCGATATAGTGATGATGCCTTTGCACACACCTTAATGGGATTAATTTACGATTCGTCAGGTGACTCAAACAATGCTTTTATCGCCTATCGAAATGCATTCAATATTTATGAGAATAATTACCTGAAGAACTTCAACACTCCTGCACCAAAGCAATTGAAAAAGGATCTTGTTCGCACTGCCTATCAAACAGGTTTGAATCAGGATTATGAGTTTTTCAAGAATAAATTTGGCTTTGATTTTGAAACTACCGATAAAAGTGAGGGCGATGTAATTTTCATATGGCTATCGGGACTTGGACCCGTGAAAGCCGAATGGAGTATTAATTTTAGTGCTGTAAATGGTCGCAATGGTTACCTAACTATGGTGAACAGTGAGGAAAATGTTACCCTGCCCTTTTTTGTGGGAAATATGGATCGTAGAACTAAAAATTCGTTTAGTAATCTGGATTTTGTTCGTGTGGCTTTTCCAAAATATGAAGAACGAATTCCGTTTTACACCAGTGCGGAGGTATTTATAAATGATTCGGTTAGTTATCATTTGGATAAAGGAGAAGACTTAAATGCAATTGCATTTAAAACTCTAAAAGACAGAATGGTACGAGAGATGGCAAATTCGTTACTACGACTCGCTACAAAACAGGCCATTGAAAGCTATACCAGAAGTAAAGATGAAAATTTAGGTGCATTAATTAGTATCTTTAATGCGGTAACTGAAAAAGCAGATACCCGCAATTGGCAAACCTTGCCACACTCAATTCACTACACAAGAATTCGCTTAAAAGAAGGGAAGCATTCGGTAACTCTTAAAGTAAATTCACCAAACGGAGGTAGTAAAGATCAACAAATAGATTTAGAGGTTAAAGCTGGAAACACGCGATATTTCACTTTTTACAATATGGAATCAAACTAACACCTGACTTTTTGAAAGAGTAAAACTCACTAGTTTACTTTTCTCTGATATAAACTCAGTATTCAAGCTTAACTCCTCATTAAAAAACCTCTGACAACCCATAAATAATCCAATGGCCAAATGAATCAATAATTTCTCTGTCTGATAAGTCATCTGAAAGGTAGATTCATTAATTTTCATGGCTCTAAATCGAGGAATTACAACATTTGTAAAGCTTTCCTGAATTTTCTCGTGAACAAAATAATCTATCTGATCCAAGAAATCGAAAATACTGCTATTGCCAGCAAAATCAGGTCTAAATAATATTACCAGCCGACTGAATAGATATTCTCCAAAATTCTTTGCAACATCGGCAACCGAACTTCTCACTTCGATGCTCAGTAAGCTGCATAATTCAACAAATTGATCATACGGATAATCTGCCGTGGATTCGTAAACACCATTATTACCAACTCCTAAATCCGAAATGATTTTTTCAGTGAGAATTAAACCATACTCCTTCTCTATCATTTCCAGAAATTCAATGAAAAATATACCTTTCATTCTTCCTCCTCATTTACTATTAACCCAAGTAATTTTATTGTATCAGCAAAATGACACATTACAATTACTTTTGTATTGTAAGTAACGAATTAGAATAAAAGTAATTGTGCGAGTAAGTAAATAAAAGTGTGACAGTTAACAGAATTAAAAGTACGAGACAAATTCTGTTTTACATTACAAATCGATGTTATTTTGAGTCTTATTCTCTATCTCAATAAGTAATTTCTGCATGGCAAGATATTTATTTTCATAATCCCATCGGCATTTGTCTTTCTTATGGGCGATTTCATAAAACTTGACTGCTTCTTTCGGTTGATTAACTTTTTCGTAAATTTCACCAACGTAATAGAATAATTCTGCTCTATCCGGATAATTGGAAATGGAATATTTTAAAAAGGCCATTGCATCATTATAACGTTCTGCATCTTTAAGCTGCACACATACACTCTCAATTAGAGAATATGGCAATTTTTCATTTCTTCCAAACCTTAACAATACTTTTCGCTGATAGGTTTCAGCAACCTCTACTCCCTTTTCAATCAAAACTTGTACATCTGGATACTTATAGTCGGTAAATATTATTTCCATGCCCTGCATTAAACTCTTACGATAAAGTGTGTAATGACTTTCATCGGGCATCCAGGCATAGTGCCATTTCAAATCGCTTGGCGACTTAGTTTCCAAGGATAAGATTAAAGATTTACAGGATTTTAGCATCTCTGTAGCTTCTTCGGCAAATGAAATAAACAATTGCTTTCTTATTGATGAGTTCTCGCTTAAGAATTGATCTACGTCGTTCACAATTGCCTTGTTATTCCACCAAAGAATCGGGCTAAATGCGAGATATTTATCAAATAAATCAGGTCTCGTAGAAAATACATGCACAACAAAAAGACCACTATAACTATGTCCCATTATTAAACGTTGTGTACTTACTCTAAAATTTTTCGCAATAAATGGGAATACATCCAACTCCAGTGTTTTGATGAAATTATTGGCTCCTCCCCGAGTACGATAAATATTTTTATTCAAGATTGAATCGACAGGAGTCATATCGCGAAAGCGATCAGTATTTGGGAGTCCTACAATAATATGCGGAGGAATAAAATGATTATCCATGAGAAAACTTAACACTTCAATTCCCATGTCGAAATTGGTCTCGGCATCCAATAAATATATTGTCGGATACTTATAATAAGTATCGTCGTATTCGTTAGGAAGCAAAATTTTCACATCGCGATATTCTTTAAGAACTGTAGAATAAACACGGGAACTACGCAAATTTTTCAAGTTTACTTTAGCAGAAGTATTCGAACATATGAGTAAAGCAAATAAAGCTGCAAACAAAATTCGCATCATAATAATATTGGTTTAGATTTAAAGCTTTGAGCAAATTACGATTATTTATAATTAAATCAAAGGTTTATGCATACTTATAAGGCGATATGCCTACTATTCATATTATTCATACTACAAAATTGAACGTGAAAAAAGCCAGAATAATACTATTCTGACTTACTTATTCCACTAAGGCATTTATTTACTCTAAATATAGATCCAAATTAAGTTCAAAATCATCGTAAATGGTTTTATCACCTAAATTTTCGAAGAACGAACCAGATCCATAACGCACGTTAAATTTAGTTCTATCGATAGTCATTTTGCCACTAACATGAACGGTTGCATCATGTTTGTGTAAATTTATCATGAATTCAACTTGTTCAGTAATCCCTTTTATTGTAATATTTCCCTTTACTTTAAAATTACCATCATCCATTTTAGTGGCCTTAGTAATTTCAAATTTTGATTCTGGAAACTTCTCAACACCAAAAAAATCGTCAGATTTTAAATGACCTTCCAATTTTGTTTTATAACCTTCATCTTCTATGTCTGTGTTTACAATACTTGTCATATCAACAACAAAACTTCCTTCAATAATTTCTCCTTCATCAATCACAAAACTTCCACTCTTCACATTGATCGTTCCTGAATGCTCACCAGTCACTTTTTTGCCTAACCATTCAAGTTTACTATTTTCGGTGTTTAATTTCAAATTATCCTTTTTCGCAAAAGCTGTGCCTGGTGTTAAAATAACACTCGCGACAAACACTGCTATCAGTAATAAACCTATTCTCTTCATAACTTCTAAATATTAATTCACTTTATAATTTCTTTAAAAACTTTACAATTACAAATTTAGAGCATGATTGCTTATTGGGAAATGGACAAATTCCCTTTATTGATGGATTATTTTCTAATGAGATTTCGATAATCACTTAAAGTTTGATTTGTATATTTTTTAAAAAAGCGACTAAAGTAAGCCGGATCCTGAAATCCCAGTTCATAAGCAATCTCCTTCGTATTTAAATCGGAGCTGTAAAGCATTTTCTTAGCTTCTTTTATTACCCGGTTTCTTATTAGTTCTCCGGCTGTAATACCTGTTGTTTTCTTCGTGATTTCGTTTAAACATGTTGCTCTCAAATTAAGCAATTCGGCATAAGACGAAACATTTTTATCTCCCTTGTAATTATCATCTATCAACTGTTTAAATTTAATGATGACCGAACCTGGATGCTCCTCATCTAAACTAATATTTAAATCGTGTTGCTTTTCATAGATTCTTTTTGATTCCAATAAAAACAACTTTAGTTGCTGCAATAACATTTCATGACGGTATCGATCTTCATTCAAAAATTCCTTTTCCATTAATTCTGAAATTCCTTTAAAAACCACTTGTTGCTTTTCATCCAACTGAATTATTGACCGAAAATCAGGGTTACTGAACAAAGTTGAATTGGAAACGGAATCTTCCCCACTTTCTTTCACCGCGAAAAAGGTTTCATTAAAGGTTATTGTGTAACCAGTGCAATGTGCATTAATAATAAAACGGTGCATTAAACCTGGTGGCACAAAAAGTATTGAGTTTTCCCCTAAGGTATACTCAACATATTTGGTCGCGTGTATTGCCTGGCCTTCCTTAATCCATGTTATGGTATAGAAATTATGCATATGATCGTCCCCATTCTGCTTTCTAACTTCATTGCACATGTTTTGAAGTTTATGAATATGGAATAATGCTTTGGATTCTTCTGCTTCCTCAAATAATTCTGAAGGTTCTCTGTTCATCTGATCATTTTTTGTATTCAAGTAAATTTATGCAAATAATTCCAGACCTTCTTATCCTATTCTTGTTAATCGAATGTTAAAATTCCAATATACTACAGTATTCAGAACTAATTATCTTGACAGCTACCATTTTTTTCTTGTTGAGGTGTAAAATATTCTATTGTAAAATCCTCCCTCTAAAGTGCTTAGCGAAATCATTCATTTTTACCACTAAAAAAACACCCAAACATTTGGACTAACCGGTCTAAAACCCCTATATTTGCAGGACAATTAAGAAAAATGGATGCGTAGCATAACTGGATAGTGCACTACGTTACGGCCGTAGAGGTTGGGGGTTCGAATCCCTCCGCGTTCACAGAAAAAATCTTACTTAGACCAAGGGGCTTCCACCCTCTAAGCTAGAGAATCGTCATCCTTTATA
>JAESUW010000171.1 GCA_016760525.1 Labilibaculum sp. | reverse complement strand
GGAATCAATAGAAAGAAGCCATTTAGAATCTATAGCTGCGCAGCTTAAGTTCAACTAAGAAAAACGAAATCTTGGTCCAATAAAACGAGGGTACTATAGATAATACTAGATTCCATTCAACCAAAAATATAGATATTCCAGAAAATATCAAGTTGGTTAATATTCCACCATATAATACTCCAGAGTTTAATCCAGGTGAAAGAGTATGGGGTACTTCAAATCATTTTTTAAAAACAAGATTTTTGTTAATGATAGAAAAGATCCAAGATGGGCTTGAGGGATTTGACAATCATAATCTACCTGGTGAGAACATAAAATCTATAACAAAATCGTCCACATATAAGCATTGCTTTATGACTCACTAAATAAAACAATTATTACAACGACTAGAATCAGTTCAATCTATTTTTTCACCTTACTTAATGAATGTGCAAGATACTGAAGCCTTTTTAGAAAATCTTTTTTCTTACTCTCCGAAACTTCAACTTCTTTGCCATTTGATAGAATAATACGTCCGCCTCTACCTTTAATGTACTGACTAATGTAATTTAGATTGACTAAATGCTTGCTATGAACTCTGCAAAATATTTTTTCTGGTAATATATCCTCAAAATTAGATAACACCTTTGAAACCATCAATACTGTGTTATCACTCAAATGAAAATTGGTATAACTACCGTCTGCTTCGCAGCGCAATATCTGGTTCAGCTCTATAATTCGAAGCCCATTTGATGTGGGTAGTATTATCTTTTGGTGATGATTACTTAAGCTGTCACACAATATCTTTATCTTCTCATTTAAATCAACATCTTGATGATTTTGCTTAAAACGCTTAACGGCGCTCTGTAATTCAATATAATTAATCGGTTTTAATAAATAGTGCAATGCTGCAAACTGAAAAGCCTTGATTGCATAATCGTTAAACGCCGTTGTAAAAACCACTTCGAAATTACGATTCTTAACTCTTTCCAATACTTCAAATCCATCTCCGTCGGGCATAGAAATATCTAAAAAAACCAAATCCGGCTTTAAATTATCAATTGCCTCTATTCCCGTTTCAACATTATGTGCAAAACCAATAACCTCTACTCCCGGACAATACATCTCCAACAATTTATGCAGAGTCGATTGGCTTTTCAATTCATCATCAACAATTAGGGTCTTTATCATCGGTTAGTATTACTTTATAATGAATGATAAATATATGTATAAAGCACTCCACCCAGAGTGCTTTTTAACATTTAGGTATAATTTATTCACTAATTCCAACAAGATCAAGAACAAATGCATATTCTAATGCAACTTCGTGATAGCGTTCAAATCGCCCGGAAGCTCCACCATGACCAAAATCCATATTGATTTTAATCAGCAAAGGATTCTGATCTGTTTTTATATCACGTAATTTAGCAACCCATTTTGCCGGCTCCCAATACTGAACCTGAGAATCATGTAATCCGGTAGTAACCAGCATTGCAGGATATTCTTTAGCTTCAACATTATCGTAAGGAGAATAAGAAAGCATGTAATCGTAATACTCTTTATTCTTTGGATTTCCCCACTCATCAAACTCGCCGGTGGTTAATGGAATTGATTCATCAAGCATTGTTGTAACAACATCAACAAAGGGAACAGCTGCAATAATTCCTTTGTAAAGATCTGGACGCATGTTACTAATTGCTCCCATCAATAAACCTCCTGCACTTCCCCCCCATGCAAAAACTTTATCTTTTGCCGCATATCCTTCGGCCACGACATACTCTGCACAAGAATTAAAATCTGTAAAAGTATTTTTCTTCTTTAAAAGTTTACCATCCTCATACCAGTAGCGCCCCATTTCCTGTCCACCACGAACATGTGCTGTAGCTACAACAAAACCACGATCCAATAAACTCAATCGAACCGAACTAAAATACACATCGGAACTACTACCGTATGAACCATAAGCCGATAACCAAAGAGGATTGGTTCCTTTTTTGAATTTATCTTTACGGTAAACCAACGAAACAGGTACCTTGGTTCCATCAGCAGCTATTGCCCAGATTCTTTTGGCTTCGTAGTTTGACTTCTCGAAATCACCAACAACTTCTTGCTGTTTCAGCACCGTCTTCTCTTTGGTGCTCATGTCATAATCAATGGTGGAGGTTGGCGTGGTTAATGAAGTATAACCATAGCGAAGCACATTGGTCTTAAATTCTGGATTTGTTGAAATCCAAGCATTGTAGGTTTCTTCACCAAAATCAAGATAATGCTCCTCATTATCGGCCCATTTTCGAATACGTAACTGATTTAGACCATTCTTTCTTTCAACAACAACGAGGTAGTTTTCAAATATTTCAAAATTACTCAAATACACATCATCACAATTTGGAATCACTTCAATCCAATTCTCTTTTGCAGTTTTAGATATCGGAGTTTTCATCAAACGAAAGTTTTTTGCCTGATAATTAGTTCTAATATAAAAATCGCCTTTATAATGATCAATTCCGTACTCCAAATCTTTTTCGCGAACTTGAAACATTCTAAATTCACTATTTGGTTTACTTGCATCTATATATCTGTATTCTGCCGACAGCGTACTTGTTGAACCAATTACAATATATTTTCTTGATTTTGTTTTATAGCAAAATGTATAAAAAGTATTGTCTTTTTCTTCATAAATCAATTCATCTTTTTCAACTGATGTACCCAACACGTGCTTAAATACTTTATATGGCAATAAGGTTTCAGGATGTTTAACTGTGTAGAAAACAGTTTTATTATCACTTGCCCAGGTAATACCTCCTGTTGTATTTCCGATCTCATCGCTATATACTTTGTCATCCACCAAGCTTTTAAATTTGATGGTATATTTTCTACGACTTACAGTATCTTCAGAATAGGCTAGAATTTCATTATTTTCACTTATAGAATAATCTCCAATACTAAAATAACTATAAGCTTTCGCCATTTCAGGTACGTTAAGCATTATCTGCTCTTTCGCTTCTAACGATCGGTCTTTACGACAATACAAAGGATACTCTGCATCCCCTTCGGTTCTGCTGTAATAGTAAAAGCCATTAGATTTAGCAGGAACAGATTCATCTGTTTTCTTTATGCGAGCAATCATTTCATCAAACAGCTTAGTTTGAAATTCGTCTGTATGCTTCATCATAGCATCAGTATAGCTGTTCTCTGCATTTAAATAATCAATTACTGTTGAATCTTCCCTCTGATTCATCCAATAATAATTATCAATCCTGGTATCACCATGAACTGTAAGTTCTTTGACTATTTTTTGTGCAACCGGCGGTTCTGGCTGTGTTGCTTTTGGTCCGCAAGACAAAGCTGTTATTGAAATCATGGCAATGCCGAAAAATAATTTAGGATTCATATTAGTTAGTATTTTAAATTGTAAGATTCACAAACACTACTTCCAATTGATAATAGCAGGCATGTGTTAGAAAATCAATTCTAATTTAACAAAAATAAATATACTAAGCGAAAAAATTCGATACTAATGATATTTTGGCGATTAAGGCTAAAATTAACTCGATGAAAGTACTTTTAAATAAGAAATACCAAGTCGGATTTTATAATACTCAACTTCTTCTTTCATAAACAAATAGAGATCCTTAACATTATTAGTCTCATTTAAAGATCTATAAGCATTCTCTATTTGTTCAAATTCTGAAGGATTCAAATACTCTGTTAAATCAATATCGGCACCTTTCTCATATAAGGAAGCCAAATGAGAATATATAGTAACGGGATTTATCTTCCGGATGCTTGCAATTTCTTCAACAGAGAAACCTTGTTTATAATATTCATAAGTCTGATAGAAAGACTCACTGCTCTTTTTGGCTTCGTGATTCTTTTTCTGTCCAAACTCCACAATTTCATTAATAAACAAATCGCCGTACAATTGATATTTCCGAACACCTACACCTGATATTAATTTCATTTCGAATTCACTTGTAGGTTCTTCCTGTGCCATTTCCTGCAAACTAGCATCCGAAAATACCAGATATGGAGGAATATTCTCTTCTCGGGAAATCTGTAATCGTAATTTTCGCAATGCTTCGAACAATCCTTCTCTAGCCTCCTGTTTACCAGTTTTTACTATTGGTTTTATTTCAGGATCCGACTTCATTGAAGCTAAATGAACCAAATTCACAAGTCTCTCTCCGAAAAGTACTTCTCTACCCTGCTCTGTCAACTTCAGCGCATTTCCATCATCATAGGCAACAGAAATAAATCCTAAATTTAAAAGTTGCAACATGTATTGCTGCCAATCCTGATAGGCAATATCTTTTCCTACTCCGTACGTTTTTATTTTCTGATATCCTTTACTTAAAATTTCCTGGCGAGATGAACCACGAATAACATCTATTAATGTACCTGTGGCCACTCTTTCTTTTAGTCGAACAATTGCCGAGAACGCCTTTTGTGCGATAATGGTTCCATCGAATAAACGAGGTGGATTTTTACAAACGTCACAATTGTTGCAATCTTCTTCTAAATGTTCTCCGAAATAGCTCAGTAAAATTTTTCGCCTGCAAATTTGAGCATCGCAAAATTGCTGAATTCGTTCCAATTTAGCATGCGAAACCTCTTTTTGTGCTGATTCCTCTATAAATTTCCGATGTACAATCACGTCAGAGAAACTATAAAACAGCAACGTATCGGCCTTTAATCCATCCCGTCCGGCACGACCAATTTCCTGATAATAGGACTCTATGTTTCGCGGCAAATTGTAATGAATTACCCAACGTACATTCGACTTGTCTATTCCCATTCCAAAAGCAATGGTAGCACATATGATTGGTACTTCATCATTAATAAAATCCTCTTGTCGCCGAGCTCTTTCTTCTACCGGTAAACCAGCATGATAGTAGGAAGCATTCACCCCGGCATTCTTTAATTTTTCGGCTAATCCTTCAGTAGCTTTTCTACTTAAGCAATAGATAATACCAGCCTGATGAGGTCGCTGACGTAAAAATCCAAGTATCGTTTTAAATTTATCCTTACCCGGTGCTACATTCAAACTCAAATTGGGTCGATCGAATGAAGAATTAAATTTTTCAGGATTGACTAAGCCAAGCTGATTAAGAATATCTTTCTGAGTTAAATTATCCGCAGTAGCGGTTAAAGCGATTACCGGAATATGAGGAAATTGCTTTTTCAGATACGCCATTTTAGTATACTCAGGTCTAAAATCGTGCCCCCAAACAGAAATACAATGAGCTTCATCAATGGCAAATAAATTTACCTTAAGCTGTAAAAGCAAGTAATAAAAATCGTGACTAAGCAATTTCTCAGGAGAAACATATAAAAGTTTTAAGCTTCCTTCGTTGATTCTCTCCATGACATTAGCCTGTTGTTGAGAGGACTGCGAACTATTCAAAAAAGCAGCATCCACTCCATTGGCATGCAAACCTTCCACCTGATCTTTCATAAGTGCAATAAGTGGTGAAACTACCACAGTTACACCATCCATTATTAATGCTGGTATTTGATAGCACATGGATTTACCGCCACCTGTTGGCATAATAACCAAGGCGTCTTCACCATTTAGTACGGATTTAATTACCTCTTCCTGTAAAGGCCGGAAATGGTCGTATCCAAAATATTTTTTTAATGCGCGTTTGGCTGTGGTCATCGATCAATTTTGATAGGGAGAACAAAGCTACTACAATTGTGCATAGCTAAAAAATGATTTTATCAACACATCACGTCTTTACTGATCAATAATCACACAAAAACCTTTTTTTCACTGTACTTTTTAAACATATCAATTAAATCTAAAACCTGATAAAGATCATACACAAAAAACACCCTTTAAATAGCCAAAAAATTACTTTTGCTGCGAAACAAACAACAAACACACAAGTAAAAAATTATGAACGCAATTAAGTCGATTAAGGAAACTGATTTTCTTAAGAAACGAAGGTATGAAGCAGTAATGTTTCTTATTACCTTTTTTGGAATTTTCGGCTATGTTGGTCACCACATGGGGGTTGCCAATATGCTGAATACAATTATGAATACGGCATGGGATCTACTAATGAATACCGTATTCTATATTATGGGAATTACGGTTCTTTCGGGAGCTTTGGGTAAACTACTAATTGAATTTGGAGTGGTTCGTTTACTGGAGAAAATACTTGCTCCTTTAATGAAGCCATTATTTAATCTTCCTGGTGTTGGAGCATTAGCCGGAGTTTTAACTTTTTTATCGGATAACCCTGCTATTATCAGCTTGGCAAACGATAAAAATTTCAGCAAATATTTCAAGAATTACCAACTGGTTTCTTTAACCAATTTTGGTACTGCTTTTGGTATGGGTTTAATTGTGATGACTTTTATGTCTACTCTTAAAATACCAGGAAATGAAGAAAATCTATTTATTCCTGCATTAATAGGACTTCTTGGAGCTTTGGTTGGTGCGATTGTTTCTACCAGATTGATGCAAAGATTAATTAAAGGTCACATTCCTGTACGAAAAGATGATGACTATGAGGGGGCAACTGAAAAAATCAGTTTTAAATCGGAAGGTGGCGTATTTCTTCGATTTCTAAATTCTATTTTAGATGGTGGGAAATCTGGTGTTGATTTAGGATTGGCAATTATTCCTGGTGTACTAATTATTTCCACCATGGTAATGATGCTAACATTTGGTCCTAAAGATGCAAATTTGGGTTACCAAGGTGTTGCTTACGAAGGAGTTCCCTTACTGCCTGAATTAGCTGGGCATATTTGGTGGTTGTTCGAAGGATTATTCGGATTTAAACATCCGGAACTAATTGCATTTCCAGTAACCTCTCTTGGTGCTGTTGGTGCTGCATTATCTTTAGTTAAAGCCTTTATTGTTAAGGGAATTATTGATGGTAATGTTATTGCCGTGTTTACTGCAATGGGTATGTGTTGGAGTGGTTATTTAAGCACTCACACAGCAATGCTTGATACGTTAAACTACAGGGAATTAACATCGAAAGCCTTGCTGTCGCACACAATTGGAGGTATTGTAGCCGGAACATTCGCCCATTACCTTTATGTACTTTCGAGTATGTTTCTATAAATATATTTCACACCTATATTTTGAATGCCATCTCCTGTAAGTGGCATTTTTTTTAGTAAACATGTTCAATTCAATAGATCGTAAGACATCAGATTGATCTGCAACGCACTTATTTACATGCTCTTAGATTAAGGTGGGTATTGCGTGAATCATTCTGAAAATCAGACATTTACAAGACCTTAACGAACTATTGTCAATTAATACCGATTGGATAAATTAGTGAGCTATATTTAGATATGCGCAATAGATGATTCTCTCAAAATTTACCATTATTGAAACTCTTTTGATTAGTTCTATCTAAAAGATTCTTTAATTTCAGTATTAACACAGTTGATTGTAACTATTTAACTGGTTATATGTAATCAATTTAGACTTTCGCCATTCCTTTTTGAAATATTGAACCAGTTTTCTGGTTGTTATTCGTCATTTTAAATAAAAATCAATATTCTGATTCTTTTTGAGTAGATAACTGGTTATAAATAGACATTTGCAAAAGAAAATCTTATATTTGTTAAATAACAACCAAATAAATGGTTATGAATACCGAAGAATTAGGAAAAATTATAAGAGCCAGAAGGAAAGTATTAAACTTAACTATAGGTGAGTTATCTGAATACACAGGTCTTTCAAGAACTACCATTTCTGACATAGAGTTAGGAAAAACAAATCCAAGATTAGATATAATAACAGAAATACTTCGGTTCCTCAATTTAGAAATGAAAATCGAAATAAAACAAGTTAAATGAAACTGGAAGTCATATATAAAGGAAAACAAAAAGCTGGAGAACTCTGGAGAGATGATAAAGGCTATCATTTTATTTATGAAGATGCATTTCTAAATGACAATAATACCAGACCAATTTCTGTAAATATGCCGAAAAGGCAAAAAGAATATCACTCTGATGAACTCTTCCATTATTTTCAGTCAATATTAAGCGAAGGTGAAAACAGAAAAAGAATATGCAAAGCTTTAGGGATTGATGTCGGTGATGATTGGGGGCTATTAGTATACTCGTGCAGTGAAGACACAATAGGAGCAATAACAGTAAAAAAAATTGATTAGTAATGGAACACTGCTTTGGATGTTTAAAGGATGATGTTAAGGGGTTCTGTTCCTCTTGTGAAAAAAAACTATTTGACAGGTCTAAAATCAATCCACAACTCAACTTTAATTGGGAGGATATTTCGAAGGTTATTGACGGTTATCCCGCGGGATTTAGTATATCAGGTGTTCAAACAAAAGGATTTATTGGAAAAGCAACGGGTACCGAATTATCGCCAAACCTCGCTAACGATGAGAACTCAATATACATCATTAAGCCTCTGCTTTCAAGATTCGACTTAGCTTCCGACTCACCTG
The DNA here is from genome assembly GCA_016760525.1 of Labilibaculum sp. Taxonomy (GTDB): domain Bacteria; phylum Bacteroidota; class Bacteroidia; order Bacteroidales; family Marinifilaceae; genus Labilibaculum. The sequence continues at coordinate 4,410 of JAESUW010000171.1, read as the reverse complement.
CCAATGAACATGTGACTATGCAAATGGCGAAACAACTATATGGCATAAGAACAGCAGAATGTTGTCTCATGAAATTTACTAATAGAACCCCTGCTTATGTTACAAGAAGATTTGATTATAATAAAAATGAAGAAAAACTAAATCAAGAAGACTTCGCTTCAGTACTTCAAGCGAAGAAAGACAATGATGGAAGATACAAGTACATTGCCAAAACTTATGAAGATTTCGGAGATGTTCTTTCTGCTTTGAATAAGGTAGAGTTCATTAGAATCCTAATTTTTAACTATCTCACAGGTAATGGAGACGCACACTTAAAAAACTTCTCGTTATTAGAAACCCCTGATGGTGATATGCAGCTATCTCCTTCATATGACTTAATGAACACGAAAATACATGTTAGTGATTCCCCTATTGCATTAAATCTGTTTAGAGAGCTTGAAAGAACTGGTTTACCAAGAGGTCAGAATTATTCATATACAATAAAAGACTTTACTGAATTGGGTAAAAGATTTGGGATAAGTGACAGACTGCTTAAAAAAACAGTAAAGAAATTTGAAGATACAGAAGGTAAAATGAAGGAAATGATAAACAAATCCTTTCTTTCAGACAATGCTAAAAGCAAGTATTTGGAAATAGTTAAGACGAATTTCGAGCAACTTTTTTCGATTTAGGAAATAATGCCGAAAAAGCATGGTGCATAAAAACAACCCCTACAAAACAAATGCACACTCCCTACCCTTTAAACACAAAGTACATATAAGCGAATTCTTATTTTAATTAGGTCGCTATTGATTTAAAATTCCTTTACCGAAATTTACTATTACGGATAATTTGAATGCATTACAGACTTACGGGCAGTGTCACGGGAAACTTATTCCATAGTAACAACAGTGATTCCTGCGCCACCCATCTGTATTTTTTCATCACGAAAGTGTTGCACCAAATCTATTGTTTGTAAATATTCGCGAATCATTTGGCGAAGTATTCCACCACCTGTTCCGTGCAAAATTCTAAATTCGCCGACATCTAACATGATGATTTCATCGACATGATCGATTACCACTTGAACAGCCTCCTCGCCACGCATACCACGCACATCCAAATCGGCTTTAAAACTCAATTTTCGTTTTGATATTTTCTCTTGAATTAAGGAAGAGGTTCTGTTGTAGGTTTTTTCGTCCTTTTTAACCTGCGATCGACTCACTTTTGTAAGGCGATTTACCTTAACCGAAGTAAGAATACTGCCAAAAGCCACCACTGCAGTTTTTTTATTTATCTCAATCACTTCGCCTACTGTTGATTGATTATCCAACTTCACAAAATCTCCTTTTTCAATTACATCAGGATTAAACTGAAGCTTGGTTTTTGCTGTTTGTTTTGGTAATACAGAACTTGCTGATTCATCTGCTATTTGAGGTTTTCTTTTCGTTCCAGCCTCACGTTCTTTAAGTTTCTGAATCTTCCTGTCGATTCTCTCCTCCTCTTTCAATTCTCCTTCGGTCAACTCAACTTTAACCTGTTCAAATTCTTTACGGATTTTTCGGGTTTGCTCTTTTTCAGCCTTACTCTCTTTAATTTCGCGAATGGTTTTCTCGATGGTTTTATTCGCACTATTTAATAACTGAGCTGCTTCTTCCTTCGCCTTCTCAATAATTTCCTTGCGCAGCTTACTGGCATCTTTCAGCTCCTTGTCGTATTGCTCAACAAGAGTATTTAATCGCTTATCGCTTTTTCGGATGTTATCACGTTTGCTTTCCCAGTATCGTTTATCGCGAACAATATCACGCAAGTGTTTGTCAAAATTGATGTGATCTTCGCCAATTTTTGCTGTTGCATCTTTTAATATCTCTTCGGGTAAACCGATTTTACGAGCAATTTCGAATGCAAAAGAAGATCCTGGCTTACCTACTGCCAGTTTAAACAAAGGTTGCATTAGGTGAGAATCATACAACATAGCTCCATTTTCAATACCATCTGCTTCCGATGCAAAGTGCTTTAATCCGGAATAGTGAGTGGTGATTACGCCTCTAACCTTCTTTCTATTCAGCTTATCCAATATAGATTCGGCAATTGCGCCACCTAAAGCAGGCTCAGTTCCTGTTCCAAATTCATCAATTAAAATTAAAGTATTGGTATTGGCATGACGCAGAAAATGCTTCATATTCATCAAATGAGAACTGTAGGTACTCAGATCATTTTCCATGGATTGCTCATCGCCCATATCCATAAAAATATTATCAAAAATCCCGACATTCGATTCTTCGCCCATGGAAACCAACAAGCCACACTGAAACATATACTGCATAAGACCAAGGCTTTGAAGACAAACCGATTTACCACCGGCATTTGGTCCTGAAATCAATACCAATCTTTGCTTATCGTTAATCTCAATAGAAAGAGGTACCACATTTCGGCTTTCATTTTGAAGCGTAAGATAAAGCAGAGGATGAATCGCATTTTCCCATAGTGCTGTTGGCGTTTTCACTATTTTAGGCAACACTGCTTTTACCTGAATGGCAAACATAGCCTTGGCATGAATAAAATCCATTTTTGCCAAAAACTCGAATGCTCTAAAAAGATCATCGATATAGGGTCGCAGTTGTGCTGTAAATTCCTGTAGTATTTTAATAATTTCGCGACGTTCAGCATATTCCAACTCACGAATTTCATTGTTTGTTTCTACAATTTCCGATGGCTCGATATAACTGGTTTTTCCTGTTGCCGATTCATCGTGTATAATTCCTTTAATTTTTCGTTTGTGAGCCGATGCAATAGGAATAACAGCTCTTCCATCGCGAATAGAAAGAGCCACATCCTGATCGACCCAACCATCTTTCTGTGCCGCACGCAACAAAATCTGCATTCGCTTCGAAATGCTTGATTGCTTATGAATCAAGCTACTGCGAATCTGTTGCAAGGCAGGCGATGCATTGTCTTTTATTCTTCCGTTTTTAGTGATAATTGAATTGATCCGGTCGGAAATAAAAGGATACATTTTCACATTACCAGTCAGTTTTTTCAGGTATGGATATTCGTTTTCTTCTTTGCTCTGAAAAAATCGAAGTATGGCAGAAATAGATTCCAAAGATCTTTTTAGATTATAGAGCTCTTCCAATTCCAAATAAGTTCCTTCAATTCTCGCTTTTTCAAGACTTTTACGAACATCAACAAAGTATCCTAAGGGGAAATTATCTTCATCTAAACAAATGGTTTTAAACTCGTTGGTTTCATTCACCAAACGAGTTACCATGTTGAACGAAGAGGAAAACTGAATGGCATCCACCAAATCACGCCCCAATGAACTTAAACATTGCTTTTTAACCAGTTCTCTTACTTTATCGAACCGTATTTTTGTTTCAAAACTTTCTGGATATATCACGTGCTATTCTACAATCTTAGTTATTTCTTCTGCAAAATTAACAAAAGACTTGAAGAGGCAAAAGACTTCAATTTGTGTTTGTCTGTCTTTAGACAAAAAAACTCCTTTTAATATAAAAAAACACAGAATCAAACAATGTTTAATTCTGTGTTTTTATTAATTTTCAATACCAAATTTAGATTACAAACTTATCGAGAATCCAACATTAAATCCAATTCCATTTGTTACTATTTTAGGGTCTCCATCATAATCTTCATCTGGTTTCACAGTTACCGATGAATACCCTACACCAAGATCAATAGCTATTTTTTCATTGATAAAAATACCAACTCCTCCTCCAAATCCGTACACACTAAGCTTATAATCTTCCTCATCGGAACCATAACCCTCCTCCTTCTCCGAAGCAGATCCAAATCCAAACCCTCCATGCAAATAAGGTTTTACATTTGTTTTACCAAAATAGTAACGAACAAAAGGACCCAATGCAATTGTGCTTGTTTTGTATTCGTAACCATCCTCTTTTTCTTTGCTCGAACTAAATCCAAGCTCAGCACCAATAACTAAGCCGTCTGCAACAAAATATCCCATTTGAGGGACAAATTCGAATGTAGTGGTAGATCCCTGATCCTCATCGCCTAAATCGGATTTTAATTCATTATCCATAGAACTAAAACTAAGGCTGGATTGTCCTCCAATAAAAATTTTCCCTTTCTCGGTTTGTCCTAACAACAAGCTAGTGCAGCAAAAAAGGGTGCAAATTGTAAAAATTAATCTCATATATTTCTTTTTAATTTATTATGCCTACTCTTAAGATTTTCGGCAAACTCTCCCCCTTTATACATATATCCACAGACAATTTTAGTTATTTCATCCGTTTATAATTTTTTTTAGTTGTCAGATAGAACTTAGCATGAATTAAATAATCATGCTCGTATGTGAGTTAATAATTATTTAATCATGAATGCCTTGCCCGCGTTCGGTGTGGTATCGGCAAAAGAGTGCGAACTCACCTTAGATGATGGACGCCAGCT
>JAESUW010000170.1 GCA_016760525.1 Labilibaculum sp. | reverse complement strand
TGTTCTGTATATGAAATTTCGAACGGATAGTTATTATATAGCGAAAATAAGAGAGGGAGATCCCGGAGCATATGCTTTTCTTGTAAATAAGTATAAGAAAATGGCATTTAATGTCGCTTTGCAGTTGATGGGAAATCGTGAGGATGCGGAAGAAATTGCACAGGATGCATTTTTGAAGGCTTATCAGGCTTTGGATAGCTATAAAGGGGAATCAAAATTTTCTACTTGGGTGTATCGAATTATTTATAATACAGCAATATCAAAATTAAGAAAAAAAAAATTAGACGTAAGTTCAATTGATGATAATTTTAATACTTCTGTAAATGTAAAATCAACACAGTCAGCATTGAAGGAGTTGAGAAGTGAGGAAAGAAAAATATATATTACTGAAGCATTAAAAAGAATGGGCGGTGATGAAAGTTCCCTGATTACTCTGTTTTATTTAGAAGAAAATTCTGTTGATGAAATTTGTTCAATAACAGGATTAAGTGCTTCTAATGTTAAGGTGAAATTGCATCGTGCCAGAAAAAAGCTGTATAAGGAGTTAGAATTAGCTTTGCATGGTGAATTAAAAACGATACTATAGATTTCGAAAGAATATAAAATTGGATTAAAATGAATAAAAAAGAAGATATCTATAAAGATGATTTTATAAGAGGACTTATCAAGGACGTTGAGTTGGAGGAAACTTCAGATCAGTTTACGAATAAGGTTATGGATGGTGTAATGCAGGATTGGCTTGCGAAGCCTATTGAAATGACAAAACCAATTTCGAAATATCAATGGATTTGGATTGGGGGATTAATTATTCTGGTTGTGCTTATTCTTTTGGGAACAGATGTTCGTACCCTAATTAGTAATGCCGATAATCCTTTCCTAAATCAACTTGATGCAGTGTTTTTACAACCAATTAATCAGGTTTTAACTAAGGTTTTTGAGAGTTTAGTTAAGCTTCCGGTTATGGTTTATATTGTGGCAATTTCGCTTGGAGGATTAGCCGTTTTCGATAGAATTGTTAATAGATTATTGCATTACCGTTAATAAGCAAACACAGTCGGTTTTGTATCGACACTTCAATAATAATTGATTTTTTTAATTAAAAAAACCGCACTGTAAAGTGCGGTTTTTGTATTTTCTAAAATGGAAGATCATCTTCTTCCGGAGCAGGAGGTACATCCTCTGCTTTAAATTCCGGCATTTCAGGAACAGGAGAACCACTAGCTTGAATTTTTTCAATTCTCCAAGCCTCAAGATTAGAAAAGTAGTTTACTTTTCCATCTTTTTCCCATTTACGGCCACGAATATTAAAAGAAACTTTAATTTCTTCATATAAAGAAACAGTCTCTAATAAATCGCAACGATCCTGTGTTAGCTGAAATTTGATGAAGTCATTCCAATCGGAATTTCTTTCATTTTCCACTTCAATTACAAATTCTCTTTTTTTGAAACGATCGTTAATTGCTTGAGTTTCCTCTTTTACGATCATTTTACCATTGATTTCAAAATTCATAGTGTTCTATTATATTATTCTTTAACGATTACAATTTTCTCTATGCTGTCTCCGGCACGAATCTCATCAATAATGTCTAAGCCTGCAACTACTTTTCCAAAACAAGTATGTTGACGATCTAGATGTGATGTGTTTTCGCGACCGTGGCAGATGAAAAATTGTGATCCGCCAGTGTTTTTTCCAGCATGAGCCATCGATAATACACCTTTGTCGTGAAATTGATTTTCTCCGTTTAATTCACAATTAATTGAATATCCAGGTCCTCCGGATCCAGTTCCATCCGGGCAACCACCTTGAATTACAAAATTAGGAATTACTCTGTGAAAAGTCAGACCATCATAAAATCCCGACTCAGATAGTTTAACAAAATTCTCAACAGTTTTAGGAGTATCATTCTCAAAGAATTCTACTTTCATAACTCCTTTTTCGGTATGAATTTCAGCGTGCATCATTTTTATTTGTTTTTAATTATTCCAATTTTAATATCAGAACAAACACTTTAATTCGTAAATGTTCTCTCAAGAGAATATTGATTCGTATTTGTTTCTGTTTGTAACAACCTGTATTTTGTAAAACAAAACGCATTTTTACTTAAGCTGCTTGTTGTGAGAGCATTTGCTTGAGATTAATGCATTCTGTTAAAAACAAGATTTTAAATTTACAACAATGCAATTGTAGTTGCAAAAGAATGCAAATCTAAAAAAAAGATTCTTAATCAAAAAAGAAAAAATAACCCCTTCTGGAAAACTCCAAAAGGGGCGAATGTTTTTAATAAGTTGTCCTAATTAATTGATGTAATCAATTAGTTCTTTTTTTCTTCTTTTATTATGTCTAATAATTCAACTTCGAAAATTAAAGTCTCGTTTGCTTTAATTTCAGCTCCCATTGCACGTGGACCGTAAGCAAGGTTCGAAGGAATAAATAATTCCCATTTAGAACCTATAGGCATTAATTGTAATGCTTCAGTCCATCCTTTAATTACGCGGTTAGCTGCAAATGTAGCTGGTTCTTTTCTTTCATAAGAAGAATCAAATACTGTACCATCAATAGTTGTTCCTTTGTAATTAACAGAAACTTTATCAGTAGCAAGAGGTTTAGCACCTTCTCCTTCGTTGATAATACGGTATTGTAATCCGCTTGCAGTTATAACGATACCTTCTTTTGATTTGTTCTCATCTAAGAATTTTTGACCTTTAGCTAAGTTTTCAGCACCAATTTTTTCTTGAAGACCTTTGATATAGCTGTTGATAATACCGTTTCCTTTTTGAGGATCGATAACCAATGAATCTTTATCCAGAGAAGCATATAGTGCCGCTAAAAGAACTTCTTCATTAAGATCAGTAAGTCCGTTACGTTCAAGATTACTTCCAAAACTAGCTCCTAAACAATAACTAACAGAATCAAGTTCATTGTTAAGGGCAATACTTTTGTTTCTTTCCTGAGTACAAGAAGCCAATGTTATTAATCCAAGGCCAAATGCAAGAGATAATACTTTTAGTTTCATTTTGTTGATTTAATATGGTTATTAATGTAATTATACAATTTCAAGTAACTCAACTTCGAAAATTAAAGTTGTGTGTGGGCCAATAAGGTTTCCAGCACCTTGTGCACCATATGCTAAGTCAGAAGGAACATATAATTTCCACTTCGAACCTAAAGGCATTAATTGAAGAGCTTCCACCCATCCTTTTATAACTCCATTTACTGGAAATACAGCTGGTTCACCTCTTTTAACAGAACTATCGAATACTGTACCATCAATTAAAGTTCCATGGTAATGACATTTAACACTGTCTGTTCCTTTTGGAGCATCTCCGTTTCCTTCAGTTACAATTTCGTATTGTAAGCCGCTTTCGAGACTTGTAACACCTTCTTTTTTAGCGTTTTCTTCTAAAAATTTTGTTCCTGCTTCAACAGCTTTTCCTGCTTGTTCTTCTTGTAGCTTTCCAAAAAACTCTTGAAGAATATTATTAGCATCTTCCGGAGATAGTTCAGGCATTTTGCCATTGAAAGCAGCATCTAAGGCTTCCATAAATGGGTCAACGCTAATTGTTTTAACTCCAGAGGTGATCAAATTACTCGCAATACTTAATCCAAGGCAATAACTTACCTTATCTTGTTCTTCTGTGTACTTCATTCGGGTATTGTATATTTAATTATAATAACTCTGTTTTATTTATGATTAGTAAGGCCATAAGAATCGCCTAAGGTAAAACTTTTCTCACAAAATATCGAAAATCAGCTTGCAATTAACCTTTTTTTGCATTTGATTTTGTAGGGGATAAAAATTTTAATTCAATCTATTTCTATTGGATTGGAATGGTTTTAATTTTTTTTGCTCGTAACATCTGCCTTTTTCCTGGAGGACCGGGTAGTCGCTTTACTTCAAATCCGGCACTTCTTAAAGCCCGTTTTACGATTCCTTTGGTTGAGTATGTGGTGAGGATGGCATCTTTATTCAGACATTTGTGTAATTTTTCAAATATATCCTGTGTCCATAGTTCCGGTTGAATGTCAGGAGCAAATGCATCAAAGTATATCAGATCATATTTAGCTGAGAAATTATATTCACATAAATCACCTTGCAGTTTCTTTAAAGTGAAATTTTCATTGATCTTCACTTCTTCATTCCATTCAGCTTTGTGTAATTGGGAAAATAGACCTTTCTTTAATCCTTCTATTTGATCTGTGTAGTTTAAATTTTGGATGTGTTCCTCCTTTATCGGATACAATTCAATGGAATGATAAATGACTGTTCTGTTTTGTTTTTGTGCCTCAATAAGTGTGAGGAGGCAGTTTAGTCCTGTACCAAAACCTATTTCTAAAATATGAATCGGATCTTGAATGCAAAAATGAAAGCCTGCACTTAAATACACATGCATTGCCTCTTGAATGGCTCCATGAGTGGAATGGTAATGTTCATTCAATTCCGGAACAAAGAGGGTGTGAGAACCATCGTCAGTAATTTTAAGTTCTCTTTTTAAATTCTTCATTCTCATGTGGATTAATGATGATTGAGGTTTGGCGTAATCTGTTTGGGATTATTCTAATCCAAAAACGTTGAAAGGGTAGTGGAGTATTGTTTTCAGGATGTTTATAAAGCAAAGCAACAAACCATAGAAATAAAATACTCCCTTTTAATACACTGGTTATGGTGATTCCCCACCAAACACCTGTTACTGAAACTGATTCTGGCTTGATCCAATTTTGAAACTCAGGCAAGTAATCAACTAAAGTGTAGCTAAATAAGAAGGCAAAGGGAATTCTTAAAATGTTACCAATAATTCCAACTATTGCAGGAGGAATTGCCCTGCCTACACCGTTAAATGCTCCGGTTGCAGTAATTTCAATGCTCATAAATACTTGAGAGAAACTAAGAATAATCAAATAAACAATACCCATTTGAACCACTTCATTTTCATTATTGTTTATGAACAATCCGAAAATGTGATCGCCAACAAAAAGAAAAAGAAGAGTACTGATAATTCCGATAAAACCAGCAATTCCTAAAGTAATGAAGAATCCTTTTTGAATACGAATCCACTGATTTGCACCATAATTTTGTCCTGTGAAAGTGCCCAATGCCGTTGAAAAGCCTGATGCAGTCATCCACGAAAGTGCTTCTATTTGTGCGCCAATGGATTGTACCGAAAAAGGAATCGCATTTCCTTCTGCAATATTATTCATTACCCTTGCCAGAACCATAGCGAAAAATGCAAAACTAGCGGATTGAAGTGCTACCGGTCCTCCAACTTTTAGGATAGGAGTTAAGAATTCTTTCTGAATTTTACCCAGGTAATTTTTAATGTGTAAAGGATTTTCTTTTACATGCAGGAAGTAAACAAATACCAGAAATACAATTACTTGAGAAATTACGGTTGCAATTCCTGCACCTTCTGCACCCATACTTGGAATACTACCCCAGCCAAAAATCAGAATAGGGTCTAGTATTATATTGATAATCAGTCCGAAAGCATTAATCCAGAAAGGAGTTTTTGTGTTTCCAACGCCATTGTAAATTCCTGACATAGTAATGTTGGAATAGGTAAATGGCATTCCTATGGCTATTATTCGAAGGTATTTTAAGGCTGTGTTGTTTACAAACTCGCTGTTAATATTAAAAAGACTGATAATGGGTTCTGCGAATATCCATACCGTAAGAGCAAAGGCAATTGAGATGAGGAAGGATAGGCTGAAAGCATTTTTTGCAAATGATTTGGCTCTTTCAATATTTTTATTTCCTATTGATTGTGATATTCCTACTTCAACACCAATTTTGGTAATAAATAGAAGAGATGAACCAAACCAAACCAGATAAAGAGCCATTCCTACTGCACTAACGGTTTCGCTTCCAATTTGACCCAACCATGCCATATCGGTCATGTTGTAAGCCATTTGCACAAAAGATGTTGCAATAATTGGAATAGCCAGTTTTATAATTTGCGGGAAAATATTCCCGCATGTAAGATCTTTAATTTGGTTCACTTTTGTTGTTTTGGTTCCTGTAGGAGCAGGTTTGGTTGTATTTATTCCCTATTTTTGCAAAGTATTTACATCCTTACTACTAAGTTTTCTGATTTTTAAGGGCGTGTAAAATTACAAAAATTGAAACGATTATTTAAAATTGTTTCGAGATATTTACTTTGGAAATGGGAGAGGAAAACCGTAAAATAATTCACATCGATATGGATGCTTTTTTTGCTTCGGTAGAACAAAAAGATAATCCTGAACTTCGGAACAAGCCAATTGCGGTAGGTGGCTCTGGAGATAGAGGTGTTGTAGCGGCAGCCAGTTACGAAGCAAGAAAATTTGGTGTGCGTTCAGCAATGCCTTCTTCTATTGCAAAAAGGCGATGCCCCAATCTGATTTTTGTAAAAGGAAGGCATGATCGCTATAAAGAGATTTCCAATCAGATTATGAGTGTTTTTTATGAATTCACCGATTTAGTTGAGCCTCTTTCCATTGATGAAGCTTTCTTGGATGTTACCCGCAATAAGAAGAATTTACCTTCTGCAAGTCTTATTGCCAGAGAAATTAAGGATCGCATAACAGAGGTGACAGGTTTAACTGCCTCTGCAGGAATATCAGTAAATAAATTTTTGGCTAAAATTGCTTCTGACTATCAAAAGCCTGATGGTTTATTTGTGATTCCACCTAAAGATGTGGAGAATTTTATTGAGCAATTAGCAATCGATAAATTTTTTGGCGTTGGAAAGGTTACTGCTGAAAAAATGTATCAGCTGGGTATATTTAGAGGGAAAGATCTGAAGGGGAGAAGTCTTTCGGAATTGACCCGTGTATTTGGGAAAGCAGGAGTTTACTATTATCAGATTTCAAGAGGAATTGACAATCGTCCGGTTAATCCCAATCGAATTCGTAAATCGGTTAGTACAGAGCACACATTTTATACCGATTTATCAGATCGGGAATCAATCAGAAAAGACATGATTCCTACTGCTGAAGATTTATTGCGTAGGTTAAAGAAGAATGGCTTTAGAGGAAGGACTTTAAGCCTGAAAGTGAAATACAGTAGTTTCGAACAAGTAACAAGAAGCAAAACTATTTTGCAGGAATTGAATCAGCTCGATCAAATTCTGAATATTGCCAATGAATTGCTGAATCAGATTGAACTAAAAGAAAGTATTCGATTACTGGGATTAACCGTCTCGAATCATATTGACTTCTCTGAGCCTCAGCAATTAACAATTGATTTTTAAATAATTTAGCTTTAAATAATATATAAATCAAGGGTTTTTTATAATTTTAACCCTCCTTAAAAAAAGACAATAATGTATTTTATTCTGTTGTAATAGAAATTGTATGAAATCACACTTGTATAACTCCCTGAAGTTATTGCTTTTATTGTTCGCTGTAGCGGCATGTTCAGTAAGTCAAAATAATAGTAAATCTAATTATAGAATTGATTCGGAAATGGATTCTTCTTCGAAGAAGGATACTGTTTTTACAAATGTAATTGAAAGCTATAAATCTCAGTTAGATGGGGAAATGAATACGCTTCTTTCAGTTAGTGATGAAGCAATGATTGCTGGAAAACCGGAGAGTAAATTGTCTAATTATATAGCCGATGCAATGCTCTCTATAGGCAAAGAATTTTGTGTGGAGAATAAATTGCCTCACTCTGTTGATATCGCAATAATGAATATGGGTGGAATTCGTACAGCAATGCCAAAAGGTGAAATTACAACAGGCAGAATGTTCGAGATGTTGCCTTTTAAAAACAAATTGGTAATTGTTGGCATGAAAGGGTATGATTTAAATATACTTTTAAATCAAGTTGCCGAATTTGAGGGAGAAGGAATTAGCGGCGTAAAAATGGGTATTAAGGATAAAAAGGCTGTTGATATTCTTGTTAATGGAGCATCAGTTGATTTAGAAAAGGTATATCACATTTTGTCGGTTGATTATTTGGTGAATGGTGGTGGCGGATTGTCTGCATTTGCTGCAAGGGAAACATTGATACATTTGCATAAAAAATTAAGATCAGAAATGATCAAATATATTAGTGGTGATTATAAAAAAGGGAAACATATTTCAGCTGAATTAGACAGGAGGATTTATCATGTGGAATAGAAGAGACTTTTTGAAAAATATTAGTGTGGCAGGTTTGTTTTTGGGAACAGGAATAATTCCCAAAGCAGTTTCTGCCAAGAAGAACGGATTGCAGAAAATTACCGTTCTTCATACCAACGATTTACATAGCCGTATTGAGCCTTTTCCAAAGGCTGATCCGGAATTTGGAGGTTTGGGAGGTTTTGCCCGAATTAATGCATTGGTGAAAAAAATCAGAAAAGAAGAAGAATTGGTTTTGTTGTTCGATGCAGGCGATGTGTTTCAAGGCACCCCCTACTTTAATTTCTTTGAAGGAGAAGCCGAATTTAAATTGATGTCGAAGATTGGTTATGATGCAGGCAATATTGGAAATCATGAATTTGACAATGGTATAGAAGGTATTACAAGTAAAATGAAACATCTTAATTTTCCCTTGTTAAATGCTAATTACGATTTTTCGGGAACTGAATTGGATGGGAGAATTTCAGCTTATAAAATTTTCGATAAGGGAGATTTAAAAATTGGGGTATTTGGTGTAGGAGTTGATTTAGATGGATATGTGGAGCCTAAAAACAGAGGTTCTATTTCTTATATCGATCCGCTGGATGTTACTGAAAAAATGGTGAGTATTTTAAAGGACGAAAATAATTGCGATTTGGTTGTTTGCCTCTCACATTTAGGGTACAAAAGTTTCTCTGATGGGGATTGTGATCGTGATTTGGCTAAGAGAAGTCGGGGAGTTGATCTAATTATCGGAGGACATACTCATACTTTACTGGAAACTCCGGAACGGGTTCTGAATCTGGATGGTGAAGAAGTATTGATCAATCAGGTTGGATGGGCAGGAATTGCATTGGGCAGAATTGATTTTTACATTGATAAGAAAAATAAAACTAAGCTGGCTTCGTCTAAACTACTTTCAGTTGGTGAAAAAATGGCTTAATTGATACAATAATATTAGCTAACTTGTGGTTTACTTGTTGCTGCTAAAGTTTGTTTGCATTGAAAAATTCCAAATTTAAATTAGATAAATCGAATTGGACCGAAGTGGAAGGTTGGCTTTCCATTTTAGGAAATATTCTGCTTTTTATTTTAAAATACTGGGCTGGATTGGCTACAGGTTCGATCGCAATTATTGCAGATGCATGGCATACCTTGTCGGATAGTTTAAGTTCTGTAATTGTGATTATTGGAGCTAAAATATCAAAAAAACCTGCCGATGCGGATCATCCCTTTGGGCACGGACGAGCCGATTTAATTAGTGCTTTTATTATTGGAATCTTACTGCTTTTAGTGGCTTTCGATTTTATCATTGAATCTTATCACACACTGCAAAGTCGGGAGTCATCGGAATTTGGAAGCATTGCTGTAGTTGTCATGTTAATCTCGGTAGTTTTAAAAGAATTGTTGGCTCAATTTGCCTACTATGGTGCAAAAAAAACAAATTCGAAAGTGTTAAAAGCTGATGCCTGGCATCACCGAAGCGATGCGATATCTTCTTTCGTAATTCTTGTTGGAATATTTTTAGGTCCGTATTTTTGGTGGATTGATGGTGCTTTGGGAATGATTGTTGCTTTATTAATTGGACATGCAGCTTATGAAATTATTAGCGATTCCATTCATTCCTTACTGGGCGAAAGCCCTTCCGACACAATTATTGAAGAATTAAAGTTGACCATTGAGGAAGTGAGCCCGAATAATGTGGAACCTCACCATTTTCAACTTCACGTATATGGAGATCATACCGAGCTGACTTTTCATATTTTGCTTCCGCAGGATATGCCTTTAAAAGAGGCTCATGATATTGCAACAGTGCTGGAAGAAGCTATTTTAGAAAAATATGGCTATGTAGCGACAATTCACATTGAGCCACATTTAGATTAGTTTCTTTGTATTCAAATCTTATTGCAGTAAACTTTATTGCAAGTATCTTATTTGTTTACAGATACTGGACTTTCCTGAAGTGCTTTTATTGTTCTTTCTTGAAAAAAAACCGTAGTAATTGCACCCTCAATTATAAGTACAGCATCAAGCATAGAGTAGATACTTAGACTATACTGTTTTATTCATCTGCGAGAAAGTTTATCCTCGTTTTGTGTATGGTTGAGTGATTTCCAGTGAAATATAATATTGTTTTTTTCATTGAGCCTGTTATATTATTTAAAACAAATTGGTATTATGCTTCGCCATTGTTTCAGTAAAGTTTCAAAAATAATTTTAGTTCATTTTAAATTAACCTTTAGTTGTTCTTTCGACTGATGGATTTGTAATGAAAGTTAGGATGTGTAACTCCCCGTTAAAATCCAAACTGATCCTTTAATTATCAGTAGATGAAGGGTTTATCTTTGCTTTCTTTTAATTGTTCCCCGTGAATCTGACTTTTCACTTTCCTGCCATTTTTCACACAGATACATTTTCAATATTTAAGATAAAGTTTACTCTTACGTCATTCTTACGTCTTATTTGTTCGTGTACTTTGAGCCAGATAAAGAGCTTGAATATTCACAAATAAATAGAATGGTATGCAAATTAGAACCACTTTAATTTTAGCCTTAGTGTTATTCGTGGCAGGATTACGGGCACAAGAAGTTGCCAGTTTAAATTCTGATGATGTGACGGTATGGCCGCTATCAAATAAACAGGAGAATGATTTTTTAGTAACAGCACCTGACGAACAATTTACATTCACTTTTTACAGCCCTGATGAGGAGAAACTTTCATTGCCGGTAAGGGCATCTGTGGAGAGTACCTGGGGGACAGAAATTGCTCAGTATTATGCATTGTTCGAGAGTGTTTACATGTATGAGGAACAGCCGGTAGAAGGAGATCCTAATGTGGTTTTGAGGATAAGAAAACCTCGGATTTACAAAAGTATAAAGAGAATTGAAAGTTACTTGAAAAAAGAACTGAAAAATGAGAATTGCTCTCTTACCAGTGCGAGTCAACAAATAAAGCAGATATTAAAAATTGGCATTGCTGCTATTAGTGAAGATAGTGAATGGCTTGAAAAACAACTAAAGAAAAAGAAAAGCAAAAAAGAAGAGATTGCTTTTTATAATAAAATTGTATTAATCAATATCTAATTTGACATTTAATCGAAATGAAAAAAATTACTTTACTACTTCTGATTTTTACGAATGTACTGATCGTAAATGCTCAGATAAAAGTGACGGGTCGGGTTAACGATCAGCAAGGCAATTCGTTGCCAGGCGTTAATGTTGTAATAAAAGGTACTGTGGAAGGGACGGTCACTTCTATTGATGGTAATTACAGTATCGAAGCAAAATCGGACGATGTCCTGATATTCTCGTTTATGGGATTTGCTTCGAAAGAAGAACCTGTTAACGGACGCACGCTGATTAATGTAGTGCTTGGCGAAGATGTTCAGCAACTTAATGAGGTTGTAGCTACAGCAATAGGTATTAAGCAGCAAAAGAAAAAGATTGGATACGCTACAGAAAAAATTGTTGATGATGTAATTGTTCAGGCGAAAAGTTTGAATTTGGGAGGTGCTTTAACCGGGCAGGTTGCAGGATTAACGGTAAGCAATCCAACTGGTATTTTTCAATCTCCTAATTTTTTACTTCGCGGTAAAAAGCCACTTATAGTACTGGATGGGATTCCGGTTGAGACCGATTTTTTTGACATCCCAACCGAAAATATTGAAAGTATTAATGTGTTAAAAGGAACTTCAGCTTCAGCACTTTATGGGAGTAGAGGTAAGAATGGAGCTATTTTGCTGACTTCGAAAAAAGGAACCTCAAAAGACTTGCAAACAACAGTTTCAACAACTTTAATGGTGTCAGCAGGATATGCTGCTTTTCCTGATCCGCAACATGAGTATGGTAGTGGCTCTAATGGCCAATATGAATTTTGGGATGGAGCTGATGGTGGTATTTCTGATGGGGATATGACCTGGGGACCTAAATTTGAACCGGGAAAAATGATTGCTCAATGGAACAGTCCAATCCGTGATAAAGTAACCGGTGAAACAATTGAATGGTATGGTGGGGTTAAAAATACCAAATACGATGATCGTTCACGTTACGAGAGAGTACCAACTCCATGGATTCAGCATGATAATTTAAAGAACTTTTTGAGTACCGGAATTATTTCGAACACCGATATGTCGATCAGTATGAAAACAGACAGAGGGCAATTCATGATGACTGGTAAATACGCTTATCAGAAAGGTCAGGTTCCCAGTTCCCGTGTTAATAGCGGCGGTTTAAATTTTAATGGAACTTACAAATTGACTGAAGATCTTACATTGGAAGGTGGTTTGTCTTATTCTAAGGTATATTCTCCAAATTATCCCCGATACGGATATGGACCTAAAAATCACATGTACACAGTTCTGGTTTGGATGAGTGATGATGTGGATGGAGAGGCTTTAAAAAATCATTTTTGGATACCTGGACAAGAAGGATATCAGCAAGCAAATTACAACTATGCATGGTACAATAATCCTTATTTTGCTACTAGCGAATTAAAGCAGGTTCACGACAGAAATGTGATATCAAGTCAGGTGAAATTACGTTGGGATATTCTTCCAAATCTTTCTATACAAGGGCGAGGTGCTGTTCGAATTAAAGATTTGTTTGAGAACATGCAAAGTCCTAAATCGTATATGAATTACGGCGACTCCCGTGAGGGCGATTACAAGACTTGGAATAGCGAGCAGACTAATTTTGATACTGACGTACTGCTTACTTATACAGCCAATATCTCCGATGATCTTAATGTAACAATTAATGGAGGAGCTTCTTATTTTTATAGAAAGTATCAGGAAGAATATGCGGCTACCGATGGATTAATTGTACCCGGAATTTACAATATGGGGAATTCTCAAGGCCCCGTTATGGCTACTAACTATTTAGAGGAAAAAGCGACATCAAGTGTATATGCCACTGCAACTCTGGATG
>JAESUW010000014.1 GCA_016760525.1 Labilibaculum sp. | reverse complement strand
GATGTTCGCAATTAACCCTAACAGTAAAAAAAATAAAAATAGAATTAGGCAACTCACTAAATTAGGAGTTATTGCTGCATAAAACGTAACGAAGTATTGCTCTTAATAAGTAAAAGAATATTGCGCATGAAAATTATGAATTACGTCTTTCTTTCCATACTCCTTGCAACTACGGTAAATCATGTTGCTCTAAGTCAGACTTCACCTGATAAAATCAACTTTATAAGACAAGGTGTACAAAGAATGATATTTGATGAAGATCAATCAATTCCGTTGGCAAGGCTTGAACCTGAAAAAATTGTTGGGTTCTCAACAATGTACCCTACTAGTCACTATTTCAAGGAAGATGCTGATATTAATATCCTTGATGACGCACTTGTCATTCAATCAAAGCATGAAACCCAAACTGGAATATGGTTCGGTGGTTTTAATCCTTTTGCCACCTACACGATCGATTTAGCTTCCACATCAGGAAAAGGAGAAATTGGATTTGAATTTTCAGATGCCAAGAAGAAGGAACAATTCTTTATCAAGGTCGAATTTAATGATTCATTACTCATTGGAGTAAAACTAAGAGTGCTAAAAGATTCCAACCTAATAGTTGACAAGTCTATTTCGGTAAACCTTGCGGAGCATAAAAAGATTGAAAGCAAAATTATTCTTCAAATGCTTGGAAGTGGGCTTGTATTGTATATGCAGGATAAAGGATTACCCAAAGTAATTGGGCAAAGTGATTTTAATACCTATGTCGATTTACGCAAAAAACAGCATATACATTCTTTTCAATCAAACCTTTTTGTACAACTCAATGGTGGACAGGTTCAAATAAAGAAGGTTGAAATGGCTCTCACTACTGGTGTTGGCTTGGCGGATATTCGTGCTATTACCTATGAAAATGGGGATCCTATGCTTGATCAGGGGCGATTGTGGTATACAATGTCGATTCGCGGACGTGCCTTACCTCATCACATTCAGGGTGTATTTAGTATGAATCCTACTGTCTTTGATTTAAAGCTTGAAGGCATAATAGTATTTGATCGCCATGATGGCATACTAAGAAATGAGATCGCCACACATCTATTTTATGACAGAAAAGATGACATTTGGCGTGGGTTAACTACAGGTTTTAGCGCATATGCTAATCCAGATAAAGAAAAAAAACAACTGCTTACAATTGAGAGTAAAAGAGATCCCAGATTTGGCTTTTCGATAATGAATGCCGTTCCTCTTGGAATGGTTGGAGATATTGAAGACCCACATATATTATATGATTCAGAAGCAAAAAAATGGAGAATGCTTACATGTGAAAATAACAATGGTTATAAAGCCATTATTTTGGAATCTGATCTTTGGAATAAAGGCTATAAAAAAATAGCTGGGCCAGTCGATCACAATTCGACCGGGACCTCCATTCAAAAAATTGGTGATAAATTATATTGTTTTTCAGGTAGTTCGGAACGAAAAATCTTTATATATACCTATCCGAATCTTAAAGAAGCAGGCAGTTTAATGATGGATCTACCTCCATGGAGCGAAAGTTCAGGCTCAAGGGTATGGCCGAATATTGTTCAATTACCGGATGGCTATCCATTTCGATACGTTGCATTAATGATGGACAGATTTAATTATCCAAGTATGCAAGGCCACAATTGGACTTATGGTGCTATTTATCTATATCATGGCTTTGATTATTAATGGCCTGATCTGGAAAGATTTATAAGAACTAAAACGAATGCTAGGCGAGTAAGCCAGAGGATTACACCCCTAACTTCTAATGTCGTTTAGTTAAGTAACTGTAGAGTTAATGCTCTCTTTTTATCATTATTATCTTGTGCTAAAAATGCGATTTTAATATGGAATTAAATGAATGTTTAGGCAATATTTTTCTTGTAACTTCAAAACATACTTTTAGCTTATCAGTTTAACTGATATTTTTGATTTTAATGCATAGTTATTCCTGTTGAGTACAATAGATCGTATTCAATAAAAGTTAAAATGCTATTTTTGCCTATTTTCTTTTAAAAAGAATTCTTATATGGAGCAGGGTAGATACGCTTACTTTTCCTAAACGTTCTCTCAACATATCTATAAGGCCTTATCAATTCCAAATTGCTTATGAATAAAATTTTTAAGTGTGTTATATATTTTTTGATTTTTTGTTCAGAACGAATAAAAAGAAGGACTATACTGTTCTTCATACGGTTAAGCGCCTGTGTGAAATTTAATTGGTAGTTGTATTTTCTGTTTTTAGTGATTTTTTCCACTTGTAGATCAGTTTCTGACATAAGGATACTGGTGAGGTTGCATGAAAATAATTTAGCGTAAAAATCTTGCAAAAGAGCCAAAGGATTTTTACCGCTATAATTTTCAATTTCCAACCTTGATTTCATTCTTTTATAAGATTCTTCTACAAACCATCGAAGGTGGTATAAATCAGCAAATTCATCATACATAAATTCTTGTTCATCCATAAGACTTGTCACAAGCACTTCTTTTTCACCGGAAACTAATTCAATGCAGATAAACCGAAGACGCTGGACTTTACACTCTATCCCAAGTGCTTTACATCTTTTGGCACTTGCTTTACTTGGATAAATTTTTGCTGTCATTTCTCTGTTCCCACTTTCGACTAATTGTTTGGCCACTTTCCATGATCCTGTTTTTAGCCTGGCACAAAAGTGTATCCCTTTGCTATTTAACAAAGCAAATAACCAAAACGACCCATAATTTCTATCGAATAAACACATATCCCCTCTTTTAAGAAATGAAAGATGATCTATAGCCATTTCATGTTCATTATTGTGATAGCTGGAAAATTGAGCGTCTATAGTTAAATGGTTTAATATATCATATGCTTGTGATAAACGGCTTAGGATAACAGGAGTTGATGTTTCTGAAATATCTGCAACTCCATACTCTTTTATTATAGCTTCGCTATTGGGCAACCTTGATGTCGAACCATCTATAGCGATTAAACGAAACCCATTCCACTTTTTATAATCTGTGGTGTCGTAAAAATAATCGATTTGAAGCTTGTCCAATTCTATGAAAGCTTCATGTTTTAGTTTTTGTCTGGCTTGTGAAAAAGCTCCTTTGCTTACTTTATTTTCAGGTAATTCACTATGCAATATAACTTTGAATAAATTGTCTAATTCTGCTTGCAGGGACTTTGTGATGAAATTAATTAGAAATATGAAAACTGTTTGAAAAGTTAAAAGTCGATTTCTGGTAAATGCCTTTTTTGTGGTTTTGTGTTTGTTAATAAATTCTTTAGATGTTAACTTTTTTCTTAATTTCTCAATAAGTTTGGCATGATTTTTCGTTTCCTGTAGTGTTCATAATCAATTGTTTTTTTTAAGTTTTAACATACTCAAAGATATGGTTTTCTGACGAATAAAACAAGCGCAAACAGGCTGTATATTAAATGATTACGCCTTAACTAAACGACATTACCCCTAACTTCTCACAGAACCGTATCCCGAAAAAAATCGGGACAGGCTGTGAACCTCTCAATTCATACATTTACTCACAGCATAATGCATAAATAGTATTATCCAAAAAAGTAAGTAAATACTTTACGGATTCTTTTACACCACCCATTTCGTGAACCGAGTGCATAGTAAACATTGGATTTCCAATATCTACTATGCGGATATCAAGCTGACCCGTTGAAATCAAATGAACTTTAGTCTTGCCTATAAAGCTAAATGACATAATGACGATATATGTTGAGTTGGGGCGTAGATGAGCTTGCGAATTTATGGTTCAAACGAAACAACAATCGATATAAATTATCAACTTAGATAGACAAATAGAATCCTCTAAAAGCGATAATAAGTTTTTCAATTTGTAACTTTGCCCGTTCGTAGATGAACAACACCACCAAAAACGGTATTAGATTAAAATATAATTTAAAAAATATATGAGTAAAGAGAAAAAGGAAGTGAAAAAAGGAGAAACTTATGAAACACTTAAAGCTTTGTATTATTCTGGTAAAGTGAAGCCGACATTAAATAAAATTCTTATTGAATTAAAAAATGATTCAGAAAACATAGAGCTCTCTCTTTTAGCTTGTCAGTGCCTGGTAAGAACTAAGAATTTTGAAGATTTGTCTACCTACGCAGCTATTTCTATTAAATTGGATCCTAAAATTGCAGCAGGACATTATTACAAGGGATTGGCCGTTCAGCATACAAAAGGACAAGAGCAAGAAGCTCTAAAAAACTTTAATGAAGCATTAGCTTTAGATCCCGACAACGCAATTTACCTTAAAAGTAAGGCTACCACCCATCTTTTACTTTTTACAGATTATCATTTGCCTTTAAAATTTGCTGAAAAACATAGGGTTAAAGCTGAAGAGAGTTTATTAAAAATTATTGAGATGATAGAGCAAAAGGAAAATGCTGATTATAAAGATTTTTTGATTTATGCTGATGTAAGTACCATGCTTAGCCGAAATGTAGTGGCCAAGAAGTATTGCATTAAAGCGATAAATGCCTTTACTACTTCTGATAAAGCGATACAAGATATAAATATATATAAAGACATTATTAAGGCTCAAAAAACTTGTGAAAAGTTGATGGATAAAATCATTGAAGATTAAAGAAACTTAGCAAGACCGTCAAAACAAAAAAGAAGGTATCCGAAAAGTTTAATTTTATTGTCATTCTGATCCCGATAGCTATCGGGATGTAGAAGAATCTGTATGTTTGAATAACAGATGTTTCGTCCCGATAACTATCGGGATCGCTCAACATGACGTTTTCAAGTGAAACTTTACTTCTCGGACACCCTCTTTTCTTATATTTTATCTTGATCTGCAATCCAAAAAAGGTTGTAAATACTTTACGGATTCTTTTACACCACCCGTTTCGCAAACCTAGTGCATGACAAACATTGGGTTTCCGATGTAAACAGTGCGGATATCCACCTGCCCCATTGATACATTACCAAGTGTGCTCCCTCTCACTAAATGGGAACGGTTCACAACCGTTTAGTGTAAAGTCTAATCTTTAACTTTTGTAAAGGATATGCCTTAACAAACATTACTAAAATCGTACTGATTGAAGAATATCAAGAACAAAAGATGGGGTTTAATTTTATATAATCATCTTTGCATGTAAGGTCAAAAAATATGCAGATGAACAAATATATATATTCCTTTAATTGTGACATTACTGAAAGGGAGTTATGCAAGCTCGAATCGAGATATATTTTTAATAAGGAAGAAAAGAATAAACTGCTTTTTTCCAATATAAAAGTAGATCCTTCAAGTAGTGCTTTCATTAAAAACAGACTTGATATTATTTCATGTTCTAAAGATTATTCTACCTTAATAAATGAAATTAAAAAAGAAAGTATACGCATTGAAGGTTTCAAAATTGAATATTTAGTTTTTGATGGTGATACAACTGAGTATACTAACAGGCTAAATAAGTTAAGAGATATAGGTTACAGTATTGAAGGTGAACCTGATTATTATAGCCCAACAATAACTTATGCTTTATGCTATTATGAGGGTATTTGGTATTTTGGTGTTTTGATTAAAAACAATATAGCCTGGCATAAACACAAGCAAAAACCATGCTCGTTCAGTAACTCAATAAGTGTAAATATTGCCAAAGCTCTTGTCAATATTGCAGCAAAGGCAAACAAAGAGAAAAAGCTGCTAGATGCATGTTGTGGTGTTGGCACAATAATGTTAGAAGCCTGTTTTGCAGGAAATAACATTGAGGGTTGCGACATTAACGAGAAGATATGTAAGAATGCACGAAAAAATCTTTCTCACTTCAACTATACTGCAAATATATATCACTCCGATATAAAAAACATTAGCAAAAGGTATGAGGCTGCCATTATTGACCTGCCATATAATTTGTTCTCCAGCGCAACTGATACTGATATCTTACACATTATTGAGTCGACAGCAGAAATCACAGATCGACTTGTTATTGTATCTACCTCAGATATTACAAACTTAATCAGCAACACAGGATTCAGAATATCAGATTATTGCAGCGTTAGTAAAAGTGGAAAGAGAAATTTCGCTAGAAAAATATGGGTTTGTGAAAAGAATGGATAGGTAATGGGGATAAAGCTCCTAATAGAAATTATAAATATGCCAGTGGTGCATTAAAAAATTCATTTATTGATTCTTCAGAAGATTACATACCGACACCCGAAAAACAGGGGATTCAGGAATATATTTGTGATATTTTAGAAGGAGGCAAAATGGCATTCGAAAAAAGGCAGCACTAACATGCTGCCTTTTCTTATATTTTAGTTTTCTACAATCGGAAGAAGTAATCCTTTTTAAAAGCAAGTTAAATTACATCTCAAAACCATTTAAGAATTGAATTTACCCACTTAAGAGTTCAACTGACCACTTTATCCGATTTTTCTTCAGTAAATCATTATGATGGGTTTCATTTGCATCATGAAACCATTAAATTTACACAGTATGAAAGGAATAATAATTAGCCTACTAATTTTAGTTGTTTGCCAACTTTGCCTGGCATCAGAAAAAAACACTTTACCCGAAGAACCTTGGCGTGCCATCACATTTATGGAAAAAGCAACTCCTGACATTCGTTGGGAAGGCGATATCTCCATCAAACTGTTTGGTAACTATAGCCAAGAAGATTCATTAATGATCGAAAATTCAATTGAAATTTTAAACGAACTCTGCGAAACAGTAACATTAAGCATTACCCCTTACGATCGTGGAAATCTTGAACTGTATTTTCTTGACAGTATAAATAAACAAACTTACGAAAACTTTGTTCTCATCGAGAAGGATCAAAAATCAAACTGGCAGTTTAATTTTAATCAAAAAAAAATTATTACACACTTTAACCAAGCATTAAATTTCGAATTGGTTCCAAAAGAAAACCAACAGAATTTCTTAACCAACACATTAGCTTGGTCACTATATCCCAAATATATAAATAGCGATTATTTGTATAAAAATGGAGAAGAAGTTTATCAAAGGCCAAAAAGTATTTTTAATCAAGTCAGATCTATTAAAGTATCTAACAAATGGGTTAAAGATAAGGTCTTTCTTAATTCAAAACTAAGTCAGTTCGATCGCCAACTTATAAAAACAGTTTATGCTTCAAATTTTGCCCAACTTCTACCAATAGCAAAGAAACAATACAATTTGCTTCCAAGCTGGATTAATAAAAATTCTTATTTCATACTAGTTTTTCCGTCGATACTTGCTCTATTTCTTTTAACTGGATTAATCATTCTCTTCTACAAAAAAGTGGGCGTGAAAATTCAAAACAAAATTACTCAATTCAATGTAATATCTGCCTTAGCCTTATTGTCTATTGGCGCTATCGGCACCTTGTATATTATATCAGCAGATCAGTTGTACAACCCTTACTTCAGTTTTTTCAATACAATGGATATTCTACTTGTATTTTTAGTTCTGCTTGTTATTGGGCTTCCTGCTCTTAATGTTATACGGAAAATTGAATTAAGCATCCTCAAACACACACAGCACAAGTATTTTAAAGTCTTGCTATTGTTTTTATCAACTAGTCTTATTCCTACAGTAAGTTTATTGCTTATTGTCTATGCTACCACAAGGCAAGGTTTTAATAAAGAAGAAATTCAATTCATAATTCGTTTCTTTTGTATTTTCACTATCATTGGTGCAATAAGGACTTTAATCAGTTTTTATATCTTAAAGGAAAAAGAAATAAAAATTGAAAACGAAGTTAAATTGGCTAAGATGCACGAACTTAAAACAAAGGCCGAGTTGGGTGCTTTGCATTCTAAAATTAATCCTCACTTTCTGTACAATTCGTTAAATTCCATTGCTGGATTAGCAAAAACCGATTCGGAAAAAACAGAACACATGGCGCTTTCGCTTTCTAAATTGTTTCGATACTCTATAAACAAAGAACAATCCGATTGGTCAACTCTCGAAGAAGAAATAAAAATGGTGAATATTTACCTTGATATTGAAAAGGTTCGTTTCGATGATCGACTAAAGTTTACTATCGATTTACCTGATGAATTAAAAACTGCCAAAATTCCTCGCTTTAGTATCCAACCCCTTGTTGAGAATGCCATTAAGCATGGTGTTTCAAAGTTAGTTACTAAAGGAGAAATACATATTTCTGCCCGGAAAACGGAAAAATGGATGGAAATTACAGTAAGCGATAATGGCATTGAATTCCCGAAAGAGCTGGTGCCGGGCTTTGGGATACAAAGCATCTATGATAAACTGGAAATTATGTATCCAAATGGCTTTGAACTGCATTTCGTAAATGCTCCCAATAAACATATAATGCTCAAACTTTCGTAAAAACAGACATTTTTGGGGAATAACAATTAACAAAATTGAAATGAATACATACAAAACCATTATTATAGATGACGAAGCAATTGCCCGCCAACGATTAAGCCGTTTGCTGAATGAAAGTAATGATCAAATTCAGATTATTGCTGAAGCTAAAAATGGAATTGAAGGAGCCGATTTAATTAACAACTTGAAGCCTGACCTTATTTTTCTAGATATTCAAATGCCCGGTAAAACAGGTTTTGAAATGCTCAAAGACCTAAAGCATGTTCCACATGTTGTATTTTGTACTGCTTATGAAGAATTTGCCTTACAAGCATTTAATACCTTAGCCATAGATTATTTGGTGAAACCAGTTGAAAAAGATCGCTTGCAACTTACATTGGAGAAATTGAATCGAAATACTGCCTCTGGTCCTGATTTACAAATTAATGAATTACTTCAACTTGTGAACCAGAAAATGGAGAGTAAAAAACTTCAATCGATCCCCTATAAAATTGGAGACAGGGTTATTCTCATTAAAACGGAAAACATTACACACTTCTCGGCCAGTGATAAATATGTAGAATTTTATACCCAAAAAAGTGAAAAATACCTAACTGAGCTGAGTTTAAAGAAACTTCTTGAGCGCTTACCCGATAACTTTATACAAGTACACCGAGGAACAATTGTGAACATCAATTTCGTAAAAGAATTCCGAAAATATTTTCGGGGGAAATACATCCTTGTTTTGAACGATGTAAACACTACCAAACTGGAAAGTGGTCGTTCATTTTCAGACAGTATAAAAGATTATTTATGCATTGAATAATATTCGGCTCCAAGATTAAAAGACCTTTAGCTTACTAAGCTCTATAAAGTTTTTTAACCTGCTTATCTGGTTCAATAAAAAAGGCAGCACTAACATGCTGCCTTTTCTTATATTTTATCTTGATCTACAATCCAAAAAAGCTTGTAAATACTTTGCGGATGTACACATTGTCTTTAACACCACCCGTTTCACGAACCGAGTGCATTGCAAACATAGGGTTTCCGATATCTACTGTACGGATATCAACCTGACCCGTTGAAACATTACCCAATGTGCTCCCTCCTACTAAATCGGAACGGTTCACAAATTTTTGGTAAGGAACTTCTGCATTCTTGCATAAGGTTTCGAATACAGTTCCCGAATCGCCATCAGTAGTGTATTTTTGATTGGCGTGAATCTTAATTACAGGTCCTTTGTTGATGTATGGACGGTTAGTTGGATCGTGCTTCTCTGAAATATTAGGATGCACAGCATGAGCCATATCTGCCGAAATCATGAATGAATTATAAATAGCACGATGAAAGGCTTCCATATCCTTACCCAACTTGAAAACGATGCGCTGCAACAAATGACGCAATACCGGAGAACCAGCTCCCTGCTTGGTTACACTACCAACTTCTTCGTTATCGAAAATGGCAAGCATTTGTGTTTTTTTGGAGTTCTCTACAGATAATAAAGCTGTTAATCCTGCATGTGCCATGGCTAAATCGTCTAGCTTACCAGATGAAATAAACTCTTCGTTTAAGCCCATAATACAACCTTTTTCTACTTCGAACAGATTCACATCAAAATCAATAATCGATTCTGCATCAATCTTCAATTCCTTCGCCATCAAATTTACCAAACAATTGTCTTTTTCCATCTCATCGGTAATCATTGCAAGCAATGGAAGCATGTCTTTTTGTTTGTTTAGTGCTACACCCTCGTTCACTTCCCGATTTAGATGAATGGCTATGTTTGGAATCACCATCAACGGACGATCAATCTTCACATAAAAATGCTCTGGATTCAACGGATCATTTGATTTTACAGATACTCTACCTGCAATGGAAAGCGGACGATCCATCCATGTATTCAATATCGGGCCACCATATACTTCTGTATTTAGTTTGATGTAATTGCCTTCCACTGCAATCTCAGGGTTTGGTTTGATCTTAAATCCGGGCGCATCGCTGTGAGCGCAGATCAACTGGAATCCTTCTTCTTCAATTTCTCCTGTTCCTATTTGGAAAGCAAAAATCGCTGATCCATTCTTAGTAGTGAAGTACCTGCCTCCTTTTTCAATTGTCCATTCTTCACGAAGGTCTAATTCCTTAAATCCGGCCTCGCTTAATTCTTCACGGATATTATTAACCGCATGGTATGTACTCGGACTTTGATGAATAAAATCAATCAGTTCCTGTGCTTGTTGCTTGTCAAGGTTCATAAGTGTATGTTAATTTTGTGTTTTCTACTAATTGAATTTCAAAACTACATTATTTTTAAGATTTGCAGTCATAATTTGCATTGAAAAGTCTKGAATTCTRATTCMTAWTTCTTTTAACTTTTTTCTTGATAAAAAAGTAAGAAAAATTCAAGGCTATGGATCTCGTTGMCCCATCACAATTCAAAGTATAGAAAAACTAATGATGAAARAAATTATTACTTGAGGCAATAATGATAAARAGTTTATTCATTCATYRGATTTTTTCTTTCACGTCTTTTCATCTATGAGTACSCTACCTGCCTTACCAATAACATGCAAAACACCACACTAAACTCACATGTATTTTAAAGCACCTTTAGAATTTGGGATTTAAGAGAAGCGTATAATTTATCATTCATAACTCATAATTATCGCCATAATTTCTTCAATAATACTATATTTGTTACCAATCGTACAAGCTTAAGCAAAATAAACCTATGACAATCGATCCGATACTGGAACTCTACAATCATCAATTTGCCATTATTTCACTGGAAACCACTGGTATATCACCTCAACACGGCGATCATTTGGTCGAATTGGCCATTCAAACTGTTAACTGGAATGGTGAGCTTCTTGAGAGCTATGAAACATTGGTTCATCCTGGTACTGATGTAGAAGGATTCCAAATTCATGGGATTACCGATGATATGGTAAAAAATGCACCTTCCATTTTTGAAATTGCACCAGATATCTTATCAAGATTAAATGGTAAAACATTGGTTGCACATGATCTTGATTTTACCATCCGATTTTTAGAGCCGGCTTTGAATGGAGAAATTGCAAATTTAAAAGGCATTTGTACCCTAAAATTGTCCAATTTGGTTGCTCAGGATTCTGGTTTGCGTCGATTGGAACAATTGTGCACCTATTACGACATTGATTTATCCGTTCGTCATTCTGCTAAAACTGATTCAATAGCAACTGCAAAACTTTTCTCAATACTTAAAAACCTATACAATCAAAAGTTCGAAATAGAAGATTTTGTAAAAGATTTTCTATTCGTAATTAAAATTGACAATTGTCCGAACGAACGTAATATTTTCATTAAGCGCAAGGAAGCTCAGAATATTGCCAACATTCAAAAAACCCGGCTTTATGATCTTTTAAACCGATTAACTTCCAATGCAGGAGATTCAGTTCCTGTTCGTCAATATTTAAACGTTTTGGATCGGGCTTTGGCTGATCGTATCTTAACTGAAAGAGAAATAGTTTCGCTGGTTGATCTGGCTTCAGACTATAAGCTATCCAAAGATCAGGTAATGGAGATTCACGAAGAATATTTACGAAAGTTAATTCGTATTTACTTGCTCGACGAGATCTTGACCAATACTGAAATGGAAGATTTGTATCTGGTTTCAGAATTGCTTTGTATTCTACCGAAAGAATTGGATTTACTGATTAAATATGAACGAACAAAAATACCGATCACTACTCCAAGCATTCAAAAGCAATTGAAATCATTAGCAGGAAAAAGTGTTTGTTTCTCAGGTCATCTTTCCTGTAAAATTAACGAACAGCGCATTGATAGTGAATTGGCTCAGCAATTGGTGAAAGAGCGTGGTTTAATCGTAAAACGTGTGGTTTCCAAAAATGTTGATTACCTGATTACCGCTCATGCAGCATCCTTCTCGGGCAAAGGTCGAAAAAACCGTAAAGCCATGGAATACAATGTTAATGTGATGGATGAAAAGATTTTTTGGGAGATGATTGGTGTGCAGGTGGATAGTGAATAAATAGAAATTAACAATATCTGAAGGTGTGAGAATTCGCACCTTTTTTTATACAACAAAAAATGAAAATTAAACTCACCCTTTCGCCTGTCGGCACTTTCCCTGAAAAGGGAAAGATTCAAATTTTAAACAGAATCTTATAAAATTAGTTGCAAATAAAGTTCTCCCTTTTCAGGGGAGATGTCCAAAGGACAGAGGGGTGTATTCAGCTAAAAATATTATTCGGCTCCTGTATATTTACAATATGTTTCGAAAATAGGGATTTGTAATCCCGAAAGCACAATCACCAAACTGAAATTAAAAATTTCATACTCCATTACCCCAGATTTCAAATATGGAACAACTTATCTAATTTAGATTCCAAAATATCTTAAAATAGTACACCCTTTCGCCTGTCGGCACTTTCCCTGAAAAGGGAAAGATTCAAGTTTTAAGCAGAATCTTATAAAATTAGTTGCAAATAAAATTCTCCCTTTTCAGGGGATCCAGAAAGCTTTCGGGAGCGAAAGACAGAAGGGTGTATTCAGCTAATACTTATAAAATTCCAGATAGTATTTCCAAACAAATTAGACGCTGACAGGTTGAAAAAACACTGTCAGAACTTCTCAACTAATGTGTTTGTCATTTCTTTTGTGAAAGCAGATGAATCCAAGACCTCTTTTAACGCAGAACTGGCAAATACCAATGGATACATGTCCTCAAAATACCAAAGGGAGGCAAAATACAATCCAATTGGTGCGGCTTTTATATCAGATAAATCTTTGGGTAAGTTCTTTTGCA
>JAESUW010000169.1 GCA_016760525.1 Labilibaculum sp. | reverse complement strand
AGATGGTACGTAGAATTATGAAAAGCCAATATCATGATACACCTGATGGATTGTGTGGAAATGAAGATTGCGGACAAATGTCAGCATGGTATGTATTAAGCGCAATGGGATTTTACTCCGATTGTCCCGGATCTTTAAACTATTCAATAGGATCTCCCATTTTTGACAAGGTAATTTTGCATTTAGATAATGGAAAGACCTTCACCATAAAGACCAATAACAATGGAGATAAAGAGCTATACATACAATCAGCATTGCTTAACGGATATAATTTGAATAAGGCTTTATTGCTTCACTCAGAGATTATTCGTGGAGGAGAGTTGGTTTTGGAAATGGGAAAAGAACCGAATAAGAATTGGGCCGTTCAGGATTCAGCCTCAACACAAGAATATAAAACTTCACCAATGGTTTATCTTACTGAATCATCGGATATCTTTATTGAAAAATTAGTCATAGATATAAAATGTGATGATCCCCATACTAAGATTTATTATACCCTTGATGGGACAATTCCAAACCGTGAAAGTAAAAAGTTCGAACTTCCTTTTTTCATCTACGAAAGTGTTAATTTAAAAATGAGATCGTATAAAGATGGATGCGAGGATGGTCCTGTTGTAGGAAGAGAGTTAAGAAAACAAGAACCAATTTCGCAAGTAAGTTCTAATTTAATATCTGGTCTTAGTTACTCTTATTATGAAGGGATTTATAGATCGGTATATGATTTTGAGCAGGATGTGGCCATAAAAAAAGGAGTTGTATCTATGCCTACCTTGAATGTTTGCAGTAGAAAGGAGTGGATTGGTCTCGAGTTTGGAGGATTCATCGAAATCCCATCTACAGGAAAATACACTTTTTATATGTCAGCTAATGATGGCTGTCAAATGTTAATTGATGGAGAGGAACAATTTGAATCTGATGGGAGAAAATCTAATGCTTTTGGACAGAAATCTACATTATTATTGTCGAAAGGCTTCCATCGTATTAATATGAAATTTTATCAATGTTCCGACAATATTCATTTGTCTGTTGAATGGAAGGGCCCGGGATTTGTCAAACAAATTATTCCAGGTACTGTATTCTATCACATCTGATTTATTGGGGATTCAAGCAATTAAGAATTGATTTGCGTGTAAATTATCACGCAAATTTTTTGATTTCAGAACCTTATCTATACTTATTATTTGGCTTTGTCCCCAACTGCGAAATAGAAATTTAAAGCTAGTGAGTAATAGTTTAGTGGCTTATATTGACAAAACCACGATAGATGAAGGATGTACATGTAATCAACGAAATTTATCTTTTATCCAGATAAATAAAACAGAATAATAATTGACAGGATTAAAGCTGATTTTGGCTGTTACATACGAATCCTCGTTTTACTGTTTGAGCATATGATTGTTTTGATCCTAATTCTCTAGTCTTATTCCAAATAAGAAACGCGTAAAGGGATTCTCGTCGGAACTTCAATTACAAAAGCATTGCTATTAGACATATTTTATCGTACCGTAATCAGTAAAGGCAAGTTTGTCAATTAATCTAAATCAACTCACTTAGATTCTTATGTTGTTTGTTTTTTTACAAACAATTACCTTAATAGTTTACCATCACGTCTTTCTTTTTAGACAGTATTATGGTCTCCTCTATCTCTTTCTTATCCAGTTTTGATACAGAACARTAGTTCTTCAAGTRTTTTTCATAAATGGCAAGTCGTATTTCTGTTAATAGATTGGATTACAGTCYTMTTTGAGTATTGAATTATGACTTWGTTRTGCKGTTTTGTGACATTCYTTCTTWTWYKAATTTCTCTCATTMWTGTGACACTAAAATAATTGTAAGTTTGGTCAAGTCGGATTGAATCAATCTACTATTTTCATTTCGAYATGCTTGCTAACAATCGACTTCACAACCGATTGTACAGGTATAATAGGAAACAGGAGTATTTAATCACTTGCTTCATTTATAGGTGACATTATAGTGTGTAATGTAAATTACATTATTGTGTATTGTATCACCGTGAAGCTTTTAAAATCTATGTGTTATGAATTCATCTTAATTAGAGAAATGGACAAATAATTGGTATTTGTTTGAAAAAGTTCTGGAATTTAAATTGGGATTAGTAAAGTTAATTTGGCCGTAAGTGATTTGCCTTTATTGAATTGTTTAAGATGTTTCTTCTTTCAATTATGCAGAAATACAAAATTGAAATCCGCAATATTTTCTACCGAAATAGACTGTTTATTGATCTTATGTTTAGTTTAATTGTTATGAAAATCAGAAATCTATGAAAGTAAATTGGAATTTATCTTATCTCTTTTACACTAGAGGTAAAATATTAATATGTATGTTGTCTGTATTAGCGCTGTTCTTGAACCTTACTAAGGTATCTGCAGCCGAAGTCCACGATAAAAATGTGGAAGGTGCAGAAACCGAAATTCAACAGCAAAAGGATAAAATTGTAATTGGTACAGTAGCTGATGAAAAAGGAGAGCCTATTCCTGGGGTTTCCATTGTAATAAAAGGTACTGTTATAGGTACGAGTACTGATGTAGATGGCAACTTTTCCTTAAGTGGTGTGAGTCCTGAAGATATATTAGTTGTTTCTTTTATTGGAATGAAAGCGAAAGAGGTTGTAGTTGGGAATCAATCTCGTTTCGATTTATTATTGGAAAAGGAGACAGTTGGTTTGGATGAAGTTGTGATTGTAGGATATGGTTCTCAGAAAAAGATTAGTGTTGTTGGCGCTCAGTCAAGCATTAGAATAGATGACTTACAGCAACCCGTTGCCAATATAGGTACTATGTTAGCTGGTCGTGTTTCAGGATTAACCGGAGTTCAAAGGTCTGGTTTACCTGGTCATGATGCCGCTGATATTTGGATTCGCGGTATCGGTACTTTTGGTTCTTCTGGTCCGTTAATTTTGGTGGATGGTGTCGAACGTTCCTTAAATGACATTGACCCGATTGATATTGCATCATTTTCCATTTTAAAAGATGCTTCGGCCACTGCAGTATACGGTGTTCGTGGTGCAAATGGAGTTATATTAATTGAGACGAAACGTGGTAAAATTGGAAAGCCAAAAGTGTCGGTTGATTATTTTGAAGGTATAACAAGTTTTACAAAAGTGCCTGAACTTGCTGATGGTATTACCTATATGAAACTGGCTAATGAAGCTTTGACCACTAGAGGTGATCAGCCAAAGTATTCTGATGAATACATAGAAAGAACTGCAACAAACTATGATCCGTTGCTTTATCCTAATGTTGATTGGATGGATGAAGTGTTTAAGGATTACGGACGTAACAGAAAGGCGACTGTTAATTTAAGTGGAGGTTCCCAGTCTGCTCAGTATTATGTGTCTTTTGGCTATTATGACGAAACGGGTTTGTTTGAAACTAATGGATTGGAAGGTTATGATTCTGATACTCGTTATAAACGTTATAATTTCACGACTAACTTATCTGTTGATATTACAAAAACGACTAAAGTGAATTTAGGAGTTAGAGGTTTCCTATCCGATGGAACATATCCTGCGGAAGGCGTATCTTCGGTTTTTGAGGCTGCCATGGAGGCACCTCCTGTTGAATATCCTGTTTTATATCCAGGAGGGTATGTGCCAGGTAAAAGTGCGAATGGAGGACTCCGGAATCCGTATGCTGATGTTGCTAAAAGGGGATATAAAAACGAAATTAGAAATACTATAAATTCAAATCTTAGAATTACTCAGGATTTATCTTTTTTAACGGAAGGATTAGTATGGACTGGTATGTTTGCTTTCGATGCTAATAATGAACATAATATAACAAGATCGAAAAGAGAAAATACCTATACTGTTGATGTAAATAATCCTTACACAAGAGATGGAGAATTACTCTTATTAAAAACATATACAGGAAGTAATTATTTGGGGTATAATCGAGCTAATGGTGGTGATAGAAGATTCTATCTGGAAACAGCCTTTAATTATAATCTTGATTTTGACAAGCATTCGATAGGAGGCTTGTTGTTATTTAACAGGACGGATTATGTAGATGCGTTTGCCGGGGACTTTACTGGTTCTATGCCATACAGAAATCAGGGCTTGGCATTCAGAGCAACATATGGTTATGATGAAAGATACTTTTTTGAAGTTAATGCCGGATATAATGGATCTGAGAATTTTTCGCCGGAAAATAGATATGGTTTCTTTCCTTCAATGGCTGTAGGTTGGGTTATCTCAAATGAGCAGTTTTTTGCCTCATTAAGTGAAAAGATTGACTATTTAAAGATACGTTATTCTGATGGAGAAGTAGGTGCTGCCTCAGGAGCGGGTAGATTTGCTTTTTTAAGTCGTGTGGAAGATGGTCAGAGTGGTTTTGATTTTGGTGAATCGCCACGGAATCCAGGCGGTATAAGCGAAACATATTATGGTGTTGATGTAACTTGGGCTACTGCACGTAAACAAGATATAGGAATTGAACTAAACGCATTTAAGAGCAGTTTGAGATTAGTATTTGATGTGTTTAAAGAAACTACCGAGGGTGCATTCTTGAATCGAAGTGACATTCCAAATTATATAGGTCTTACTACTGATCCTTATGGTAATCTTGGAGTAGTTGATAATAAAGGTTTTGATGGTTCATTGGAATATAATATGCAAGTTAATAATGATTTCAATTTAGCTTTTCGAGGAACTTTCTCCTACAATAAAACCGAAATCATAGAAAATGGAGAGCCGGATAAATTATATTCTTGGTTGGATAAAAAAGGAGAGTCTCTTAATGCAAGATATGGTTTGGTAGCAGAAAGACTATATACACTAGCCGATGATGTGGATGGAGACGGTTTTATTACTCATGCAGATGGTGATGAGTATTCAATTTCATCTTATGGTCAGATAATGCCTGGTGATATTAAATATACTGATTTGAATAATGATGGTCAAATTGATTCCTATGACATAAAACGAATAGGTAATGGAGATGTTCCTGAGTTAACTTATGGTTTTGGTGTTAGCATACGCTATAAGAACTTTGATTTGAGTATGTTTTTTCAGGGGCAGAATGGTGCTGATATGATGATGAGTGGAAAAAGTATACTCCCATTTTTAGGCGATGGAGGAGAAGGAAACTTATATGCTATTGCTGAAGATAGATGGACATTGGAAAATGACAACCCTTATGCTCTATATCCACGTTTGTCTTACAGTTCATCAGGTATAGGACAAAATAATAATACACAAACAAGTACCTGGTGGCAAAGAGACGTTAATTTTTTACGTTTAAAAACTGCTGAAATTGGTTATAACATACCAAAGCATTTTTCTTCAAAATATGGAATAGATAATATTCGTCTGTATATGCGGGGAATTAATCTTTTGACGTTTTCTAAATTCGATTTGTGGGATCCGGAATTAACAACTTCAAATAATGGAGGTGCATATCCTAATACTAAAGTTATTTCACTTGGTGTTAATGTTAACTTCTAATAGAGTTAGTAAATTTTGGAATATTATGGTATTTATTAAACATAGAATATAATGAATAAACTGATAATTATATTTATAGGAATGTTACTTATTTCCTGTAATCAAGACTTTTTAGACCAAGTTCCTGATGATAGATTAACTTTTGAGGAAACTTTCTCGAAACGTACTACTCTGGAACAATATCTGGCTAATATTTATTCGGCGGTACCTAATGAATTTAACCAACGTTATTCAGAGGAAAATTCAGGACCCTGGAGGGGAGCATCTGATGATGCTGAATATGTATGGGGATTTCATTTAGGTAATGACCTTAATTTAGGAAGCTGGGATCCAACAACACAATATGTTAGTACTTTGTGGTCCAATTTTTATAGAGCAATTAGAAAATCTTCCACATTTTTAAATAATGTTGATAAATGTACAGATTTAAGTGAAGATTTGACCATTCAGTACAAAGCAGAGGTTCGAATTCTGAGAGCTTATTTCTATTACAATCTGCTAAGGACATATGGTCCTGTAATTCTTATGGGAGAAGACCCAATAGATGTAGATGCTGACCTTGCTTCTTTAGGATTGGAAAGAGATAAAATGGAAGATGTGGTAAAGTATATTGTTGATGAACTTGATAAGGGTGCTGCTTCTTTAAAAGGAGTATCGTTTAGAGATGGAAATGCAGGGCGAATGAGTCGTCCGTTTGCATTGGCAATTAAAGAAAAAACTCTTTTGTTTGCCGCTAGCCCTTTGTTTAATGGCAATACAATGTTAGCTGATTTAAAAAATTCAGATAATGAGAATCTTGTCCCTCAAACCTATGATGTTAATTTATGGAAAGATGCTGCAGATGCTGCCAAAAGCTTTATTGATGAGTATGTTCCAGCTACTTTTAAACTATATAAAGAGTACAATGATGATGGGTCTTTGAATCCATATCTTTCAACACGTAATGTAATGACCGAAGAGTGGAATGAAGAGATGATTTATGCTCGTCCACGAGGTGGTCATGCTTATTTTTATGATGTTACACCATATCATAGTGGAGAGGCTGGTGAAGTGAGAGGAGCCGGTGGTTTAAGTGTTACCCAAGGAATGGTTGATGCCTATTTCACAGAAAATGGACGATCTATTGATGATCCATTGTCAAATTATCAGGAAACAGGATTTTCTAATTATATGTCTCCGTGTGATATACAACAACGTTCTACATTTAATCAATGGGTTAACAGGGAACCTAGATTTTATGTTGGGGTAACCTACAATGGCAGCCTATGGTTATGTCGGACTTATGGCGATATTATTACTAAAACCTGGTATGGTGGTAATTCGGGAAGACAAGTTGGTACTAACGATTACCCGCCAACCGGTTATGTTGTAAGAAAGAACATGATTACTGAAAGTCGTCACAATACAGATCGTTCAATACCAGGGATAAGATTAGCTGAAATATACCTTGACTATGTAGAAGCATTAAATGAGTATAATCCGGGTAATGCTGATATTCTGATTTATTTAAATAAAATAAGAGAGCGTGCCGGAATTCCTGGATATGGAGAGGTAGGCCTTGAAATCCCAGCTAGTCAGGAAGATATGCGTATTGCTATACGTAAAGAACGTCATGTTGAACTTGCTTTTGAAAGCATACGTTATTTTGACGTTAGACGTTGGCTGATTGCAGAAGAAAAGCTGGGCGGACCAAAATATGGAATGGATATTAACGCCACAGAAGAAAGTAACTTTTATAATAAAGTTGTTTTTGAAACTAGAATTTTTGAACAACGTCATTATCTATGGCCGATTCCTCAGGATGAAATTGATAGTAATCCGAATTTGATTCAAAATTCGGGATGGTCAGCCATAAACTAAAGTTATTCATACTACACCTTATTGGTATAGTGTTGTATTTCAACTTTAAAAATCAAGAGATTAAACAGATATAAGATATAATTCTGAACTTAGAATAGGATTGAAAGTAAATTAATACCTGCTGAGTTAATCAGTAAGAAATCTTTTGTCTGTTTATTCGGTTACCCGTCATCGCAGATTATGGTAACTTAT
The DNA here is from genome assembly GCA_016760525.1 of Labilibaculum sp. Taxonomy (GTDB): domain Bacteria; phylum Bacteroidota; class Bacteroidia; order Bacteroidales; family Marinifilaceae; genus Labilibaculum. Next base: position 5,789 of record JAESUW010000169.1, on the reverse strand, counting down.
TATGTTTTTAAAAATGTAATTATGAAAAAATATTCTTTTAAATTTATTTGGATCTTCTTGATCTCAGGATTTATTATCTCTTGTGATGAAGCAGACTCCTCTCTTGTCACAGATAGACCGGACTCAATTATAAATAATGATGATACAGATGCACCTCCAAGAGGATTGAATCAGGAATGGAACGATAAAGAACAAGCACTTTACCGGGAATATTATGATAGTAATATTGCGGTCTATTATGATGAAAATGTTAACAGAGAAATTACTTGGACACGTGGTTTTACCAGTCAGGTGTGGGAATATGTAAAAAGTAACTATGGCCTTGGGGATGATGCACTGTATGCTGTATTTCATAGTGAAGATGTAACACCATTTTCTGGTAATGTTTTCGATGAAGCAACAACTTATAAATATCTTTTTGATATAACAATACATGATGGTGAGGCAACGACTTCAGATAAGGATTTAATTCTTAAACAAATTAGTAAGATTGTAGAAACATCTGCTTTTGGTGTAAATACCTCACCTGCTTCCAATATATGGAAGGGAAAGTGGGAGGAAATATTTATGTATGATATTTATACGGTACTAAATTTGGATGAGGATGCACAACGTATAAAGGAAGAATCTATAAATAGTATAGTTGATTATCCATCAGCTGATACTAATTGGTTTAAAGATTGGTTTTTACCTATATATGAAGAATATGACGGGGGAGTACCACTCAATAATTTTTACCGCTCATTGTCTCTAAATTTTATTATCAAAGGGACTGAATATGCCAGAGATTTAAACTTTGGAGAATTTGTGCATTTCTATTCGGCTGCAGTTGGCGATGATATTCAAGCCCTTGCAGAAAATGCATTTGGGTGGAATTCTTTTACTAACCTTGAATTGTTGCAGGCTCGAGCCGATTTCCCTTCTGTAAATTACCCTTTTGAGCCAACATCTGAAATAGTTGACCTTACCGGAGATGCTGCCATAACAGTTAGCAAAGACAACAATGGTGGTCCAGGTGCAGCAGAGGGATCATTAAAATTAGTGGATAATGATTATTATTCTAAATTTTTGATATTTGATTATAGTCCTGATATTAATTTCTGGATGCAACAGGAGTTCTCCGAAGCAACCGTTATTAATCGCTACACCATCACTTCAGGAAATGATGCACCAAATAGAGATATGAAAACATGGGAGTTTTCAGGATCTAATGATGGTGAAACATGGGATGTACTGGATTCCAGAACTAATGAATCTTTTGCCAGCCGTAATCTAACACGTGAATTTATGTTTGAGAATGAGCAATCTTATAAGTATTATAGGATTTTTCTTAAGGAGAATGGAGGGAGTAGTTTACTTCAGATAAGTGAATGGCGTTTACTAGTCTTAAGATTGATACAGTCTTAGAGATTAGCAAGTTAGAGGATTGAAAGGGAGTTTTAAATTAAAAAGGGGAGATTTTGTATCTCAAAATCTCCCTTTTTTCAATATTTACTCTTTAAAGATCATTTATTGTGTCGCATTTATAATGCGACACAATAAATGATCTTATTTTCCCTAATACTTGTCGGATGTTCAAAATAGCTCTGAATGAAGAGTTGCTTTGTGAAATACTGAAGTATTGTCCATTATTTTTTCACTCATTATTTTATTTAAATGAAACGATTAATTATAGTTATAAGTATTTTATTATTTTCTGTGTTTTTTTATCTGAAACTTAACAAAATTGACGACTGGGTAGATTTTTTATACCCTAATATTGAATTTGTTGATGAAGATAAAGTATCAGAAGGGTCACAAATTTTTCATCAATTGGTACCAAACCCTGATTCTTTATTTAATAGTTGTATTTTAAATGTGTGCAAAATACTGTACCAGGAGCAATCAGAGATTCCTGTTAAAAAACTTTTTAAATTTAATTTACGAAATACCCAAGGTGTTGCAGCTACAGGAGGCGATTCTACCACTGTTGATATGTTTCTGAATACCAATTACATTACAGGGTTTTATAATAATCATGACAAGAGTGATGAAGAAACATTATTAGAAATTACGGGGATAATTATTCATGAATTAACACATGCCTACCAACATTCACCCAAAGGAGCTGGAGGTTATGTGAATAGATCAGAGCATTTTAGTTGTGTAGAAGGCATGGCCGATGCAACTCGGTTAAAAGCCGGATATATTTCACCAAAATTCAGGAAACCCGGAGGACACTGGAATGATGGGTATAAAACCACAGCTTTTTTTATTGATTGGATGAGTACACAAGATGCTGACTTCATTTATAAGATGAATCAGAGTACACTAACAATTACACCTTGGACTTGGGATAAGGCAACCAATCAAATTCTGGGTAAATCGGTATTGGATTTATGGATAGCATATCAGAAATTCGTAAACCCAAATGGTACTGATCCTGTTGCAAACTTCACTTCTTCGGATACGATATCCGTTACCTATAATAAAGTAGTTTTTACAGATGAATCTACCGAAGAACCTTTTGATTGGAAGTGGACTTTTGAGGGAGGTATACCTTCAACAAGCAATGAAAGAAATCCTACAGTCGTTTATAAGACAGAAGGTAAGTACAGCGTAAAGCTCGAAATTGTTAATGCTTTTGGATTAGATTCGATTTTGAAATCGGATTATGTTGTAATTGATAAAAATCCTGCAGGAATCCTTATCTCAGATTTGGAGAGTATCGTTATGTCGCAATACAGCGATTCGCCAAAAGGAGAGGATGTTAGTAAGTTGTTTGATAATAATAGTTCCACTAAATATCTTACTTTTAATAACTCCAGCTGGCTTCAGTTTGTATGTAAATCAAATAAGAAGTATTTCCTTAATAAATATACTCTTGTTTCGGCTAATGATTCTCCACAAAGAGATCCTAAAAGCATTGTGTTAAAAGGCTCTAATAATGGTAAGAATTGGATAATTATTGATAAAAAAGAAAATATCGCTTTTACAAATCGTCATCAAGCTCTGGATTTTAAGCTCTCAAACAAGAATGCATTTTCTTATTTTAGGTTTGAGCTTACAAATCATAGTGGCGATATGCTGCAATTGGCGGACATCCAATTATTTGGCGTTCCTAATGTGTAGCCATCGTTGGGTAAAGAGGTTGTTGCATAGTAGAGTTATGGAAGACATGTATCTGTTGAGTCAGGAGCAGCCAATATCTTATTGAGTGATTAGGTAGTAAATATTCTCAATAATCGGCTAAACCTATTAGATGAATGCTCCTTTTACTTTAAAGTGATTAAAATAAAAAAATAATAAGTTTTAAAATAATAGATATTTAAATGAAACAAAGAAACTATTTAATCCCTTTAAAGGGATTATTTCTGAGTGTAGTATTTGGTTTGACTACCTCATTGTTTGCTCAAACAAAAGAAAAGCCTGCATATGATATCTCAAAAGATAAAGTACTGTACACTATCGGTTATAGCCATTTGGATACCGAGTGGAATTGGGATTATCCAACAACCATAAACTTATGCCTTAAAAATACTCTGGAAGAGAATTTTTATTTGATGGATAAGTATCCTGAGTACGTATTTAATTTCACAGGCTCACGAAGATATGAGTTGATGAAAGAGTACTATCCGGAACTGTATGATAAAATGAAAGGGTACATAGCCAAAGGACAGTGGAATGTGTCTGGTTCATCAGTCGATGAAGGGGAAGTTAATATTTCTTCATCAGAGTCGTTAATCAGGCAGGTACTTTATGGCAACGATTATTTTCAGAAAGAATTTGGAGTTGTAAGTAATGACTACATGTTACCTGATTGTTTTGGCTTTTTAGCAAATGTGCCTAGTATTTGGCACCATTGTGGATTGTTAGGATTTTCGACTCAAAAATTAACATGGAGAGCTGCAAATCCAATACCTTTTAACGTGGGTATATGGAATGGCCCTGATGGAAAAGGATTGGTTGCAGTATTAAATGCAACCAGTTATACTAGTCGGGTTAAATCACGATTAGACCTTGATGATAACTGGGATAAGAGGATCGAAAATAATATTAAAAATTATGGACTGTCATTCGACTATAGATATTATGGTGTAGGAGACGAAGGTGGTTCATGTCGTGAGAAAGATGTTAAAAATGCTATTGAAAGCATGAATAATGAGGATAGTAAATTCAAAGTAGTACTTACATCTTCAGATCAATTATATAAAGATATTACACCGGAGATTCGCAAAAAATTACCTACATATTCAGGTGACTTATTGCTTATTGAGCACAGTTCAGGTTCATTGACCTCTCAGGGGTATATGAAAAGAATGAACCGAAAAAATGAATTGTTAGCCAAAGGAGCCGAAAACTTAGCTGTAATTGCAGATTGGACAGGAGCTGTACCTTATCCTTATGAGAAATTGAACAGAGCATGGAACCTGGTATTAGGAAGCCAGTTTCATGATATATTGCCTGGAACTTCAATTCCAAAAGCATATGAATATGCTTGGAATGACGAATTTATAGCAGCCAATGGTTTTGCCAATGTGCTCGAAAATTCTGTTCGGGAATTATCCGGATTCATGAATACTCAGGCTAAAGGTCGTTCTGTTGTAGTCTATAATCCTGTTGCTCATAATCGTGAAGATGTAGTATGCATAGAGCTTAAATATGAGCATTTACCCAAATATGTTAAGGTATTTGATGGCAACGGGAAATCAGTTCCTGTACAAGAAATAAAGCGTACTTCCAATAGCATTAAGCTGATTTTTGTGGCTAAAATTCAAGCTACAGGGCTTTCAGCATATGATGTTAGAACGGTCTCAAAAGCCAGCATTGCTAAAAAAGGCTTAGCAGTTACCAAAAATACTCTGGAAAACGAATTCTATAAAGTGCTTTTAAATGCACAAGGAGATATTCAAAGTATTTTCGACAAGAAAGCCAATAAAGAGATGTTGGATAAGCCTGCAGGGCTTGAGTTTTTAGAAGAATCGCCAAATGAGTGGCCTGCATGGAATATGGATTGGGAAGATAGAAAAAATCCTGCTGTTGGAAGAATGAACGAAAATGTATCTATGCGCATTATTGAAAATGGACCAGTTCGTGTAGCCATTGAAGTGAAACGTGAAGGTCGAAATTCAAATATTACACAAGTTATTAGTCTTGCTGCAGGAGAAGCAGGTAAAAGAGTTGAAGTTTCCAATGTTTTGGATTGGCAATCAAAGGGCGTAAGCTTAAAAGCTGATTTTCCTTTGTCTGTATCAAACGAGATGGCGACTTATAATTTAGGCGCTGGTGCCATTGAAAGAGGAACCAATACCAGCAATAAATTTGAAGTGCCTTCGAAACAGTGGTTTGATTTAACAGATAAAGACGGAAGTTACGGCGTGACTATTCTTGAAGATTGTAAATATGGATCAGACAAACCATCGGATAATAATCTAAGATTAACACTTTTATACAGCCCTCAAAACGATTCATGGTATCCTGTTCAGAAATCTCAGGACTGGGGAGTTCATGAGTTTAAATACGGCGTATTTGGTCATAAAGGAGGATGGCAAAAGGCTAATTCTGCTTTACAGGGCAAATTCTTTAACCAGCCATTAACTGCTTTCGAAGTATCAAAGCATAAAGGCAAATGGGGTAAAGAGAAGTCTTTCCTTTCCATGAATAAGGATGAAGTTGGGGTAATGGCATTTAAAAAGATGGAAAATGAAGATTACTATTTGGTTCGTGTAAACGAAATGAGTGGTGCTGACATTTCAGATGTTTCGGCTGTTTTTGCAGGTGATATTGAAGATGCATACGAAGTGAATGGA
>JAESUW010000168.1 GCA_016760525.1 Labilibaculum sp. | reverse complement strand
AAAAAGAGGGGTACAAAGTCTCCTCTAAACTGGATATTATCTTTGAATAAGAGAATTCCTTGTAGAATACAAATTTAATAATTTTTCCGATAATATTATTTGGAATTTAACACAGTATCTATCGGCATTATACCTGTGAGTAAATTTGTCTGTAAAATGGTATAAAGAGTTGAATTAAAATCACAATTAGAGAAAACAAGCCAGCCAAAATGAGTAGAATTCAAGAGAAAGAAAGAATATCTTATTGTGGAATCAACTGTTCAACTTGTCCTGCTTATGTGGCAACACAGAAAGAACAAGAAAATGTACGAATTAAGATTGCGGAGCTATGGTCAGATAAAGAAAATAAATACGACGCCTGCGAAATAACCTGCAAAGGATGCCATGAACCTTGGGGAAAGAAATTTCGTCATTGTGCCGAATGCCAGGTTCGGGCTTGTGCAAGAGAAAGATTATATGCTACCTGTGCTGAATGTTCTGAGTATCCTTGCAACAAGTTAAATGATCTGCTTCAAACTCTGGATAAAAAGATTATCAGAATAAATCTTGATGAAATAAGATGCAATAATAGAGCGGGCTAATTCCCGCTTTTTTTCTATAATGAAAATTATATTCCCAACAGTCTAAACACTAATAATCCCCCACTTAAAATTGAAGAGAAAACTCTGTTAACCGATCTGGTTTTGAGCGAGCAGCTATTGTTCCACCATGTAAGCTCATAATTTGGCGGGAAAGATTCAATCCGATTCCTGATCCCTTCTCCTTTGTTGTGAAAAAAGGTGTGAAAATGGTATCAATTACATCATCGGGTATTCCCATACCATTATCCCTAACGATAATAAAATTAACAGGATTTCCCTGACCAGTTGAAATCGAAATTGATTTGGATTCAGTATTCTCTAAGGCCTCTATCGAATTTCGAATCAAATTTATCAGCACTTGAGAAATTAGCTTTTCATCAGCAATCAACTCCTGCTGAGAATCGTGCAGATGGGTTGTAAAATCTATATTCTCCGACTTAAACTCTTCTTTAAATAAAGTATCGATATGCGAAAATAATTTATCAACTGGAATTAATTCAAAATGAGGTTTCGGTAGTTGTGTTAAATTCTTGTACTCATCAACGAACGCAATTAAGCCTTTGCTCCTTTTGCGAATAGTTTTCAAACCCATTAAGGTATTTGAGATTGCCCCTTCACTTAATATTTCTTTACAAGGCTGATCGCCGTTTTTCTCATACAAATCGATTAAACTCCCCGATAACATTGATATAGGACTCACAGAATTCATAATTTCATGTGTAAACACACGAATTAATTTATGCATCGCATCCATTTCGCCCTTGTCAATTGCATTTTTTATATCCTGAAAAGCAATCAATTTTATACAATCCTCTTCCAATCGAAAATCAACTGCCTTAACTGCCAATTTTAAAATACGATTCTTCACCAAATATTTTCGCAGCTTTTGCTTTCCTGTCTTCACCCGAAACAGAAAATCAGGCAAGTCCTCATCAATACATTCCAATTCTGAAATATTCTGAAAATCTTCAACCAAAAAAAGTTCCTTAAAAGCCTTATTACACAATCGCACATTCCCGTTGTGATCAAATGCCAATAATCCTATCCCAACCAATTCTACCGTATTTTGAAAGAAAATGAAATCTTTTTCTTTTTCAATTTTCACCTTTCCAAATGCGTTGATAATGCTATTGAAACTTTGATGCAGATTTTGAAACGCTTTATCCTTTTTATGCTCATTAAATACCAATGTAGAATCCTGATACCGAAAGGCAGTAAAAAACCTGGACAAATCACGATTCGTTTTATTAATATACCAGATCAGATATCCAATTTGTATAATCCATAAAGCAAAAATACTATAGGTAGTTACCACCATGTATTCTTTTGAGAATACAAACCAAAACAAAACAGGTGTAAGCGATAATAAAATGATTTGAACAATTATCCAAACATAGAATCTTTTATAAATCATACTTTTTAATTTTATCGTATAATGTAGACCGGTTTATCCCTAATTCCTTTGCGGCAAGACTCATATTACCACCTGTATGCTTTATTGCTTTCTCAACTAAAAATTTCTCATTATCAGTCAGATTAAAACTATCCAACATTTTTTTTGATCGCTGAAACTCCTCTCCAATTAAAATATCACCAGCAGATAATTTTTTCGTTTCCGAAAGAATAACTGATTTCTCTATAATATGTTGAAATTCACGAATATTTCCAGGCCATGAATGTTGCGAAAGCTTCTTTATCGCTGTTTTATCGAGCAAACATTCCCCTTTATTGTACTGATCGGCATATTTTTGCAGGAAAAAATCAGCCAATTCTGGAATATCTTCAACTCGTTCACGTAAAGATGGTAATTCTATTAGAATTGTATTTAATCGATACAACAAATCTTCACGAAAAGAACCATTCGCTACCATTTCCAATAAGTTGCAATTTGTGGCGGCCAGGATACGAACATCAACCTCAATAGGAGTATTTCCTCCTAATGGAACAATTTGTTTGTTTTGAATGGCTGTCAGTAATTTTGTCTGCAGGTGCATTGGAACATTACCAATTTCATCGAGAAAGAGTGTCCCGCCCGATGCCAATTCAAATCTTCCCATTCGATCCTCTTTTGCATCGGTAAAAGCACCTTTTTTTGAACCAAACAACTCACTTTCAAATAAATTATCGCTTAAAGAACCCAAATCTACACTTACAAAAACCTGATCTTTGCGGTGTGATAACAGATGAAGCTCCCGGGCAATTACCTCTTTTCCTGTACCATTCTTACCTATAATTAAAACATTAGCCTCAGTTACAGCAACTTTTTCAACAGTTCGAAAAACTTCCTGCATGCCTTTGGAATTTCCCCTTACAAATTGAGTATTTTTATTAATCTGATGATTAATTTGTTTCTGTTTTTCCTTTAATCCTTTTATTTCGAGTTTTGAATTCCGCAATTTATAAGCTGAAAGCAGTGTTGAAAGAATCTTATTTTCATCCCATGATTTTTGAATAAAATCGACTGCTCCCTCTTTCATCGCTTTAACTGCCAACTCTACATCACCATAAGCTGTAATCAGAACAACACATGCATTAGCATCAAATTCTAAAATTCGCTTTAACCAATACAATCCTTCATTTCCTGAATTTATTCCAGCTTTAAAATTCATATCCAATAAATAAACATCATACTCCTCCCTGTCAAGCTGTGATAGCAATTGATTGGGATTTTTTATTGCATCTATTTTGGCAAAATATGAATTGAGAAATAATTGCAAAGCAAACAACAGCTCCTCGTTATCATCTATAATTAAAAGCTTTCCTTTTCCAGCCATTCTGTTATCAATTTAAATTCATTGGTTAAAATAATCATATTGTTGTAAATATCGACATCATGTGTTGGATTTTCCAACACTACATTTCACATCACAAACACAAACACCTGTATTTCTGCATGATTTAAAAATGGCACAATACTTGGCTCTCAAAAATTAAACGCACAAATTAAACAAAATGATAAAAACAGAAGCGCTGGTAAAAATATTTAGAACTGAAGAAGTGGAAACATCTGCATTGCAGAATGTTACTATTCACATTAAAAAAGGAGAATTCACTGCCATTATGGGACCATCCGGTTGCGGTAAATCTACACTCCTGAATATTATTGGCTTATTAGACAATCCGAACGAAGGAAAATACATTTTTAATGATATTGATGTTTCTCAGAAAACGGAAAAACAACGCACAAAATACCGAAAAGGAAACATCGGCTTTATTTTCCAAAGCTTTAATCTGATTGATGAACTAAGTGTATATGAAAATGTAGAGTTGCCACTCCTTTATATGGGCGTTCCATCGGCACAGAGAAAAGAACAAGTACTAAAAGTACTGGAGCGTATGAATATTTCCCATCGCGCAAAGCACTACCCTCAACAACTCTCCGGCGGACAACAGCAAAGAGTTGCTATAGCAAGAGCTGTTGTTTCGAATCCGAAACTAATTTTGGCTGATGAGCCAACCGGTAATTTAGATTCGACAAACGGAACTGAGGTAATGCAATTACTCGAAGAATTGAACAAAGAAGGAACTACTATTGTGATGGTAACCCATTCTCAGGCAGATGCCGAATATGCTCACAGAACCATTCATTTGTTCGATGGTAAAATTGTATCGGAAAACAAGAACGACTCACAATCGCATATCACAGCAGCAACAGTATTATAAAATATCTAACAAACTTTTCATACCAATTTTACAAACAAATCGGTATTACTTTTAATTGCCCAATAAAATAGACTCTATGCTTTGGTACAAACTTAAACTCTCTTTTCGAAGTCTGGCAAAAGACAAACTCAATTCCATTATCAATATTTTTGGACTTGCTGTTGGAATGGCTGCCGTAATTCTCATCTCTCTCTTCGTTCAGTATGAGCTCAGTTACGATAAATTCAATTCCAAATACGATCGTATTCATAGATTAATTTCTCAATTGGGAATGGAAAGTACGCAAGATTATGCAATTAACTGTCGCCTCAACCACGAACAATTCAAAGAAAACATCCCTGGATTAGAGGAAATTACACAGCTTTATCAAGGCTGGGAATGTGAGATCATCCATAATGAAAAACGCTTTTTCAATTTCGACCTTCGTTTTGTTGATGAAAATTTTAATAAAGTATTTGACATTGATTTTTTAAGAGGAAATCCTCAAAAAGCATGGGAAGATTCCAAAAGTATAGTCATCAGTAAAAAAACTGCAAATATTATATTTGGAAAAATCGATGTAGTCGGAATACAGGTCACGCTTAATGGGGTTGATTGCACGATAAGTGGTGTTACACAAAACCTACCTTCCAATTCACACTATGATTTTGAAGTGCTTGCCCCTCTAAAATTTATTTATCCCATTGATGCAAAATCAGGTTTAGAATTTCACACATACGCACTAAGCAAACAAACAGCAGATGAAAAAACAGTATTAAGTAATACTTTAAAAGAATATCGTAAGATAATAGATGGATTTCAGGAAGATGGTTATAAAACCGGAGCTTACTTTCAAAAACTAAGTGATGTACATTTACATTCAAAAAACTTACAAAGCATTACTTCAAATAGCAATTTTGAGATTGTTCTTATTTACATCTTCTTAGCCATTCTTATTCTATTCATTGCCGTGATCAATTTCATTAATATCATGACCGTGAAATTTGAGGGGAAGATTAAAGAAATTGGAATGAGAAAAGCAATTGGCGCAACACGTTGGGAATTAATCAAATTATTTGTTGGTAATTCTATCTTACTAGCATCAATTGCATTGATATTTGGATTGATTTTAGCAGAAGTATTCCTGCCTCATTTTAGACATTTGATTCACAGAAATTTAATTTTAGATTATTCCAATAATCTTTTACTAAGTCTGGGTGTACCATTACTGGCAATATTTGCAGGAACAATTTCAGGAGTTTATCCGGCAATTTTTATATCTAAACCCTCTCCATCCTCAGCCTTAAATGGTGGTATAAAAATGAATGGTAAAAATGTTCTTACAAAATTTCTTGTTGTTTTTCAGTTCACTATTTCAATTGTACTTATCTCAACACTATACATACTTAATCAACAAGTTTCTTACGTGAAAAATGCTGATTTAGGCTTTAATCCTGAGAAAGTTGTAGCAATAGAAAACATTAATGCCAAAATTAATCAATCCTACTTTTCAATAAAAGAAGAATTAGTAAAGCTTCCTATGATTCAATACGTCTCAGCTTCTGACCATATACCAGGAGGTGGAACAAGTGGACAAGATTTTACCTTATTAGGCCAAGAAGAAAATAATGTAAAATCCTTCAACTCCTATCGAATTCAACCTGATTACTTCAAAACAACAGGTATTGATTTAATAGATGGAAAATCATTTAAAAAAACCGGGAATTTTCATCAAAAAGGAATAATTATTAATGAATCAGGTGTGAAATTTCTCAACATCGATAATGTGATTGGAGTAAATGTGGAATACCAAGGTGAAATTCAGGAAATAATTGGTGTTGTTAAAGATTTCAATTACAGATCGCTTCGTTCCAAAGTAAAACCCTTAATGTTTACCCACAATAGTTTTGGCATGATTAGTGATATTTTAATCAGATATCAAGGAAATAACCTACCAAACGTTCTAGGAGAAGTTACTCAAGTAATCCGAAAATTTGATCCCGGTTATGTATTAAACTATACAATTATAGAAGATTTTTGCAGAAATAAATACAAGAGCGAAGAAGAATCCATTCAATTAATGGGATATACTTCTATTATATCCCTGGTATTAGCCTTATTAGGTTTGTATGCCTTATCCCTTTTTATGGTACAAAAACGCACCAAAGAAATAGGAATCAGGAAAGTAACCGGAGCCAGCGAATGGCAAATTACATCCTTACTTTTTTCCACGTTCATAAAATGGCTTGCTATTGCATTTGTCATAGCCATTCCAATTTCTTATTTCATTATGCAACACTGGCTCGAACAATTTGCTTATCACATTACTATTGGCCCGCTTCCATTTGTATTTGCAGGATTGATAACAGCAATTTTTGCCCTGTTGGTTGTTGGCGGACAAACCTGGAAAGCAGCCAATCAAAATCCTGTTAACTCATTAAGAAGTGAATAAATAATTGACTTAAACATTTACAAATGATTTGGTACAAACTTAAACTCTCTTTTCGAAGTCTGGCAAAAGACAAACTCAATTCCATCATCAATATTTTTGGTCTTGCAGTTGGAATGGCGGCGGTAATTCTTATTTCAATTTACGTTCAGCACGAATTGAGCTACGATAAATTCAACACGAAACAAGAACGAATTTACAAGCTAATTTCCCTACTTAATGATACTGGTAAAGAATTAGCACCCTATGAAATTGGTCTGCGTTTAACCAATGAAAACTTCGCCTCTCAAATACCCGAAATTGAAGAAATTACTCAACTATATAGAGGAGGTACTCAAAATACAAAAGTAAACGATAAACATTTCAACGGAATTCGTTGCCACTACGTAGATACAAATTTTCATAAGATATTTACTCTGGAACCAATTTCCGGGCAATCGATCAAACTATTTTCCAATCCTAATGGTGTTGTAATAAATGCTTCGACAGCAGTAAAACTTTTCGGGACTACCAATGCTGCAGGCAAAGAATTAGAAATGTTTGACAGATTATTAACAGTAAGCGCAGTTGTAAAAGATCTTCCACTCACCTCCCATTACGATTTTGACATGCTTTTGCCATTTTCGGGCTATCCGCGACAAGCAGGGCACCAAAGTTTGGAATACAACACGTACATTTTAGTAAAGCAAGGGGTTGATCGTAATTCAGCAATTAAGAAAATTGAGGCTAAATACACCAAAATTCTTGATGATGGATTTGGTGAATATGGTGAAAAAACCGGATCTTATTTACAAAAGCTATGCGATATACACCTAAGATCAGACTATACTCCGAGCTTAAAACCTGCAGGAAACATCAATGCTATTTACATACATATTCTTCTGGCCTTTTTAATATTGATTATTGCCATTATTAATTTCATCAATATCATAACCGTTCAATATGATGGCAAACTGAACCAAATTGGGATTAAAAAAGCAATTGGTGCAGAGCGCATCGATTTAATTAAAGATTTTTTAGGCCGAACCACTTTAATGGCAACAGTTGCGCTTTTATTTGGTATGATACTAGCCGAAATTTTCATGCCATTCTTCAGTAATTTAATGAACAGAGAATTACCTATTGATTATTTATCAAATTCTCTTCTTTTTATAGGGCTCCCTGTAATGACTTTATTTGTTGGACTTGTATCGGGCTTGTATCCAGCCATCACAATTACCAGATACACACCAGCAGCCATTATTAAAGGCAAAACGCAAAGTAATCACGGCACTAATTTGCTGTCTCGAATTCTGGTTATTTTTCAATTTTCAGCTTCTATCGTTTTGATTTCGGCTGTTATTATCTCTCAACAACAGATTGACTATATGAAAAATGCTGATTTGGGTTTAGATACGGAACAAGTAATTGCAATCACCAATTTAAGTGAAGCACAAAAACAAGCTTATTCTTCTATCAAACAAGAACTTTTTAAAATACCACAAATCACTTGTGTCAGTGCCAGTCTTCATCTTCCCGGCAAAAGTGGAAGCGGGCAAATATTTCGGCTTTACGGAACCGATATTAAAAACACAAAAAACTATAATGAATATCGTGTAAGGCCGGACTATTTTAAAACGATGGGGATACAATTCGTGGAAGGAAATGAATTTAATGTGAGTCAGATTGAGAATTGTAAAGGAATTATTCTAAACGAAGCTGCCGTTAAATATCTCGAAGTTGATGATGCTTTGGGGAGAATCGTGTGGTTTCATGAAGCCAAATATGAAATTCAAGGCGTTGTTAAGGATTTCCATTACGCAGCATTACGAGAAAAAATAGCTCCCTTGATGTTCACCTGCTTTAGCGATAATTGGGGAATAAGATATGTTTTACTCAAAGTTAAAACCAATAATATTACTGATTTGCTACCCAAAATAAAAGAGACATTCCAAAACATTGATCCGGAAAGAGTTAATTTCCATCTATTTATAGATGATATCTTTCGTGATAAATATCAACAGGAAGAAAGGTCGCAAACACTAACAGGCTACTCATCGGCACTTTCTATCATTCTGGCTCTGTTAGGATTGTATTCTCTTACTTTATTCATGGTACAAAAACGAACCAAAGAAATAGGAATCCGAAAAGTAAGCGGAGCAAGTATTAGCCAAATTTCCCGATTACTTTTCTCAAGCTTCTTAAGATGGATAATGATTGCCTTTGTGATATCAATTCCAATTTCGTACTATGTGATGCAAAACTGGTTGGAACAATTTGCTTATCACATTACTATTGGACCGCTTCCATTTGTATTTGCAGGATTGATAACAGCAATTTTTGCCCTGTTGGTTGTTGGCGGACAAACCTGGAAAGCAGCCAATCAGAATCCTGTTGATTCTTTGAGAAGCGAGTAAAGTCAAAGACACAAAAATTAAGACACTACCCGATTGTGGAAGGAAAAACTCCATTTGTGTCAGAAATAATGCAGTTGTGGAAGGAAAAAAACGATAGCCGGAAAAGAAAATGTACAATAATTCCAATCAATACTGTAAATTTAAGATGGCTCTCTGCAAAAGCAAATGAAATTATACGCGATCAGTATCAGGTAAAAATTGACACATCCTGAGCTAAACCATACCAATCGTATCTGGCAACCTATTTTGGCACTTTTTAGACAAAGGATTACTTTCGGATAAAATTTAAAAATAAGATTTTTAATCGCCTACAGAAGTGCACTTGCCACTTCGTAAACAGCATCAACATTGTGCGCATCAGCAAGAGTTGCTCCCTTAGTGTATCCTAATTCTGTTAAACGTAAATGTGTAAAATCTGAAATTTCATTTTTGCACAATATCAATTTACCACAGTCTTTAGAGCAACCATCAATAACAAGAATTTTTGCTCCCCGAATGGAATCTATCATCTCTGGAACTCCTGCTCCTACAGAGGCAAGACATTTCATTTGGACCTTCATCTTCTTCTGAAGTTTTCGAGCAACTAAATCACTTAGTTCACCAACATCAGCAGTTCCTGAGCATGCAAAAACAACTTTCACACTTTTTTTATCACATCCACTTAATTTAGCTTCCATGGCACTTCTATTTTAAAAATTCACTTACCTCAACCAACTCATCTTAACTATTTAAAACCCAATCTAAGCTTCTTAAAATTAAATCATGTACATCATCGAATTGATTTTCTCCTTTTTCTAATTGATAGTCTGAATATCAATACGTTTTACTTTATCAAGTAATATCAGGGGAAAACCTCTTAAATCTATCGAATAAGTAAAGTAGCCTCCTTTACCTGAATTGTAATCTCGTGCAAATACTCCGCTCTGCTCTCTCGAAAATTCATAAATTACGTAAGCTTTTTCGTCAAAAAGACTAACAAAATAACCACCGGAGTAAAAGTCATGATTTCGTTTATCAAGAGCTTCTTCTTTTAATTTATTACGATTGGTTGTAAGTGGTTTTTTTTCACAAATAAATTGAAAATAATATCTTTCATAAACGGCATATGCATCATCTATTCTATCATGATGTGTAATATTACGCTTTAGTACTATTTGATCAGTAACATTCAAATCCAACATCCTGGATGTAATCTCAAAATTGGTTGGGACAGCACCTAATTTTTCTGCAATAGTTTGAAATTTAGCTCCCAAGACAACAAAAACCAGTAATACAGTATAAATTATCTTCATTTTGCATGATTAAATATTATTCTCTATTTGCTTAGATATTCGGTCAAAGACTTCATCAAACTCGCCAACACCATCAATTTTTAAAACTCCATGCAATTGATTGTACTTTTCAATTACCGGTACCGTTTTTATTTCATGCTCCTGTAAGCGTTTCACAATTTTTGAGGTGTTGTTATCGTAAGGCATACAACGATCGGTTTTACTTCTTTTGTCTAATCGGCTAATTAATTCGAGTGTTGGCACTTCAATTTCGATAATTTGTGAAATGGAAGAACCATGTTTTTTGAGTAAACCATCTAAAATATACGACTGAACTAATGTGCGTGGAAATCCCTTGAAAATAAACCCTTTAACACCATTCGAATTTGCAATTTTCTTCTCGATTAACTGCACAACAATTTCGTCGGGAACTAATTCTCCACTGTCATACAACTCAATAATTCGCTTTCCAATTTTAGAACCAATTTGAATTTCATGATCCAACATTTGGCCTGTAGCAAGGTATTCCAAATCATATTTTTTAGCAAGAGCAATTCCTTGCGAACCTCTTCCCGATCCAGGATATCCAAACAAGACCAAATTGAAAAGACTCTTGCTTAACTCATCTTTAATGATTTTCTCGATATTCTTGTTTACCTCCTCTATTGATTGATTTCCCTTCAATCCAAAATAAACTCCTTTATCTTTATAAAACTGCAATACAGGAAGAGTTTTACCGCGATATTCTTTTAATCTGTTTCGAATTACTACTTCATTATCATCTGCCCGGCCCGATGTCTTTCCTCTATCCAGCAATCTTGAAACAGAAACTTCCTCATCAACTTCCAAACAAATCAAACAATTCAATGAGGTATTCAGCTTAATCATTAATCCTTCCAAAATATAAGACTGAATATTGGTTCTGGGAAAACCATCAAATAAAAAGCCATTGGAATCGGGATTCTCTGTGATTGTTTTCTCAATTATCTGAACAATAATTTCATCAGAAACCAAACCTCCTGATGCGATTATATTTTGTGCTTCGAGACCTAATTTGCTTTTATTTGTTATTTCCTTTCGCAGCAAATCTCCCGTTGAGATATAAAAAAGATTGTACTTGTTTATCAGAAATTCTGATTGTGTGCCTTTACCAGCACCTGGAGGACCAAATAATGCGATGTTTAGCATAGAGTAATAAGTTAATGAGCTTACTTACAAGTTTATTTAAAAGGTATAATTACACTACAATGTAGTACATATACCAATTAAGATCAAGGTTTATTACCTTAAGTGTTGAAAATTTCACTCAAATTAACGGACTTGAATTCCATATGAATGATACGAACTCAGCGTATTCATATCGATAATTATCGATATGAATTTTTATTATATGTACTTACTTTATTTTTCAAACATCAAAAAAATCAATAACAAAGTACTTCACAGCCATTTCCCCATGAAAAACTTTGTTGTTTAAACGAGTTTATGACTTAACTAAGAAAGCTTTTAAATTAATCTTGCAAGTAGGTAATTATCAGAGTTTTCTATAAATTATTACTGATTAACTAAAACAGTCTGATATGAAACTACCCAAATCTTCATACAATTGGACCTCCATTTTAGGAGCAAGTATAGCAGTAATCGCCTTTTTTCTAATCATTTTCTTCTTTGTTATTTCTGTCCTTTTCGACCAGGGAAGTTCATATATGGGTTTAATTATTTATCTGGTATTGCCTGCATTTATGGTAATTGGTATGCTGCTGATTCCTATTGGGATGTTGATTCAAATTCGCAGAAAGAAAAAACAAATGTTTATTTCGGAGGACATGAGATGGCCTAAAATAGATTTAAATGATCAAAAACACCGAAATGCCTTCTCTCTATTTGTGATAATAAGCTTCCTTTTTCTTTTTCTTTCATCCGTTGGTAGTTACGAAGCTTTTGTGTACACCGAATCAGTAGAGTTTTGTGGCACAGTTTGCCATTCGGTAATGGAACCTGAATATGTAAGCTATCAAAAATCTGCTCATGCAAAAGTAGCTTGTGTTGAATGTCATGTAGGTAAAGGCGCCGATTGGTATATGCGGTCGAAATTAAGTGGCTTATATCAGGTATACGCAGTTACAGTTAATAATTTTCCGCGACCAATTCCTACACCTCTTGCTAATTTACGCCCAGCCAGAGAAACTTGTGAACACTGCCATTGGCCTGAAAAATTTTATTCCAGCCGAATCAAAAATGAACAGCATTTTTTAGCTGATGAAAATAATACAGAATGGAATATCCAATTAACAATGAAAACCGGCCCCGATCATCACACTCAAAAATTATCTGAGGGAATTCATTGGCACATAAACCCAAACGTAAAAATTGAGTTTATGTCTGCTGATGACAAATCGGAATACATTCAATGGATTAAATATACGAACACTGCTACCGGAGAAGAGCATATTTTCGAAGACAATATGATGCCACCAGACAGTACATTTTTTGCTGAAGGTAAATTGCATGAAATGGATTGTATGGATTGTCACAACCGTCCATCTCATGGTTATTTATCTCCTCCTGATTTTATTGATATCGCTATGTCTAAAAAAGATGTTGATCCGCAAATACCCTATATAAAACTTGCTGCTATGGAGGCTTTAAAAGACAACTATTCAACAAAGGATAGTGCCGATTTACTGATTAAACAAACAGTTATTAATTTCTACAAAAAAAATTATCCTGACAAAGGAGTAGAGTATGAAGTCAATATTTTAAAGGCAATAGAAGGCATTAAAATAGCCTATCATAAGAATATGTTTCCCGAGATGCAAGTACGTTGGAATATATATCCTGATCACAAAAGTCATATGGAAACACAAGGATGCTTCCGTTGTCACGATAATAATCACAGTACAAAAAATGAAAGAGTAATCTCAAAAGATTGCAATCTATGTCATTCAATAACAGCCCAAGGTAAGCCAGACTCTTTACACATGGCATTTGCAACACAAAAAATGGAATTCATCCATCCTGTT
>JAESUW010000091.1 GCA_016760525.1 Labilibaculum sp. | reverse complement strand
TAAATAATTTTAAAATATATAATTATGAATATGAGGTTAATTATTTTGGTATTTAAGATATTAAAATCCTTTTAGTGTTTTTGAGGTTTTCATAATAAACAAAGTGCTAATTGAAGTATGCGTAAAGGAATTGAAATTACAAGGATTTTTGAATAATTACTTTTATATTTGACACAGCATTCATTGACTATCATTCATGATTTTGATGTATGCTTCAAAATAAATTTCGTTTTATGTCATCACAAATACGAGAAAATTTACAAAAATTATTCGTCTTAGGAATTAGTTATAAGAAAACAGCTCTGGACGTTAGGGGGAAATTTTCGTTAACTGCGCAACAGCAGGAGGATTTACTGAAAGAGGCAAAAGAAAATCAAATCGATGGAATAGTAGTTCTTTCTACTTGTAATCGGACTGAAATTTATGCTCATTCCAGTGAATCGGAATTTATTACTAATTTATTTCTGAAATATAGTGAAGGTGATCAGGCAGATTTTGCCGCCAATGGTTACACTTTGTTTGGAAATGATTGTATTCATCATCTATATAGAGTTACTTCAGGATTAGATTCTCAGATCATTGGGGATTTTCAAATCGTTGGACAGGTGAAAAATTCCGTTCAATTGTCCGAAGAAATGGGTTTGGTAAATTCTTTCTTAAATCGACTGTTTTCATTTGCTTTTCAGGCAAGTAAAAAGATTAAAACAAATACTGAAATCAGTAAAGGGGCTGCGTCTGTTTCTCATGCGGCGGTTCAGTATATTAAGGACAAGGTTTCAACTCTGGAATCGTGTAATTTTTTATTGTATGGAACTGGTGATATAGGTAAAGATACTTGTGGTAATTTATTGAAACACATGAATAACCGCTCTTTAACTTTAATTAATAGAACAGTTGAAAAGGCCGAGGCCTTGGCAAATAAGTTCAACATACAATATCAACCTGTTGATCAATTAGTGCACGAGGTAGAAAAAGCCGAAGTTATTATTGTTGCTACCGGGGCGCCACAACCTACTTTATTGCCTGAGCATTTTAATGGAAGTGAAAAGTGCAAATTGATTTTAGATCTTTCAGTACCAAGAAATGTGCATCCTGAAATTGATAAACTAGCCAATGTTTTGGTGATTACTGTTGATGAGTTATCAAAACATATTTCGGATGCTATTCAGCAAAGAAAAGATTGTATTCCGATGGCTGAAGGAATTATCTACGGATCAATTGGGGAGTTTTACAGCTGGCTTGAGGTAAAGTATCTGTCGCCTGTTATTATTGCTTTAAAAGAAAATTTGCTGAAAGTTCAACAGAAAGAGTTGGCTTATCATAAAAATAAATTGACTGATGATGAACTAAAAAAAGTAGAACACATCACCAGTAACATTGTGAATAAGATTGCCCGTGCATGTATCAATCACTTAAAAGATCATCACAAAAAGCAATCCACTCCAATGGAAACAATAGATATGATTTTTAAAGATTTGGATTCGTAAAGCCTTGTAAGCTTTCGATAAAAAGCTATATAAACCCAGTTTTATATGGCTTTTTTATTTTCAAATAAATTAATATTCTAATAAGAAACTATGATTTCTAAAAAGAAAATAGTTGTTGCCACTCGTCCCAGTCTGCTTGCTTACACGCAAACCATGCAAACTGTAGAATTATTAAAAAAAGCCAATCCTGAAATTGAATTTGAAGTAAAAAAATTCAGCACTCAAGGTGATAGAGTATTAAATCGTGCTTTAACTGAGTTTGGAGGGACTGGAGTGTTTGTAAAGGAGTTGGAGCATGCTTTGTTGGAGAATGAAGCCGATATTGCAATTCATAGTTTAAAAGATGTTCCCAGTGCACATCCCGCGGGATTGCGATTGGTCGCTTTTCCTGAACGTGAAGATGTGCGCGATGTTTTTTTGACTCGTGATGGCAGTTCTATTGAAGATATGCCGGAAGGATTTGTATTGGGAACCGGAAGTCCGAGAAGAAGGGTGCAATTGGCAAATATTCGTAAAGATATTGAATTTAAAGAAATTCGTGGAAATATTGATAGTCGTTTTCAAAAACTAATGGATGGTGAATACGATGCAATTATATTGGCTGCTGCAGGTTTAAATCGAATGAGTAAGCAGTACGACGAGAATATGCTGCTGGATGTAGATTTATGTATTCCTGCCATTGGTCAAGGTGCAATTGCGATTGAATGTCGCAATAATGATTCTGAGACCATTACAATTCTCGAAAAAGTGAATCATCGGGATACGGAAATAGCAGTTTTAGCTGAACGTGCATTTATGGCTGAAATAGAAGGCGGATGTAAATTTCCTTTAGCAGCGCATGCAGTTGTTTCAGATAATACCTTGAACATGATTGCCATTGTTGGGGATTTAAAAACGAATCAATTCATTGTAGAAGGAATTGAAGTTTCTGTTAATGAATCCGTAGAAAAATCTAATGAATTAGCAATTAAGATGAAAGCAATCTGTAAAGAAAAAGGAATAAATTTCTATCTTTAATTTTTTGATAATAATTCATCAAAAGGATTGTTATTTATAAGTTGACATCTAATTTATACACAAATACAAAAAATACATAACATTATGAGTTTAAGACCTCTATTTCCAGATACACGATTGAGAAGATTACGTTATAGTAAAGTAGTTCGTAATATGGTTGCTGAAACATCTCTTTCTGTCGATAAGTTAATCATGCCTCTTTTTGTTTGTCCGGGAGAAAATGTTCAAAATCCTATTAAAAGCATGCCGGGAAACGATCAGTTATCCGTAGACATGTTAGTTGAAAAATGTGGCGAACTATTGGAGTCAGGTGTAAAATCAGTATTGCTTTTTGGTATTCCTGAGTCGAAAGATGAAGATGGTACTGTTGCAACTCATGAACATAGTATCGTGCAGAAAGCAACTCGTGCAATTAAGGAAACTTATCCTGAAATGTACATTATCGCTGATATTTGTAATTGTGAATATACAACGCATGGTCACTGTGGAACCATTGTTGATGGTGATGTAGATAATGATCAGACATTGGTAACCTTAGCCGCTCAAGCTGTTTCTTTGGCTGAAGCTGGTGTTGATATGGTTGCTCCCAGCGACATGATGGATGGACGAATTGGGTACATAAGAAAGGCTTTAGATGAGAATTGTTTCGAGAAAATGCCAATTATGGCTTATTCTGCAAAATACGCATCAGGTTTTTATGGTCCGTTTAGAGATGCTGCCGGTAGTGCACCACAGTTTGGCGATAGATCAACCTATCAAATGGATCCTGGAAATAGTGATGAAGCCATTCGTGAGGTTGAAATGGATATTGCTGAAGGAGCGGATATCGTTATGGTAAAACCTGCTTTAAGTTACCTTGATGTGATTTACAGAGTGAAGAACGAATTTAATGTTCCCGTAGCAGCATATAACGTAAGTGGCGAATTTTCGATGGTGAAAGCTGCCGAAGCTAACGATTGGATTGATGGCAAGCGCGTAATGATGGAAATTATGACTTCAATCAGAAGAGCAGGAGCCGATATTATTATTACTTATCATGCCAAAGAAGTTGCTGATATTTTAAACGGTAAGATGTAAATTGTTATCGGGTAATTATTTTAATCGGGAATAACAATTTTACGTTTACTATTCTAATATTACTACTAACTATTTACTAGCATATGAGTCAATCGATTTTTTTAGATACAATTAACGGAATTAAGAGAGAGAGACCACCGGTGTGGTTCATGCGTCAGGCTGGTAGAGTGCTTCCTTCTTACATGAAGTTACGTGAGAAATATGGTTTTAAAGAGATGATGGAGAATCCGGAGTTGGCTGCTCAGGTAACTTTGTTACCTATTCATGATTTGGGTGTTGATGCTGCGATTTTGTTTTCTGATATTTTGGTGATTCCGGAGGCTTTAGGAATGGAGTTGAGTTTTGAGGGGAAAGGTCCTAGTTTTTCAACTGCTTTGAAAGATGTTGCAGATCCTTTGTCATTTTTATCCGACAAGCCTGAAAAACTAGAGCATATTTATAAAGCTATTGATCGTATTCTAGAGACCAAACCAAATGAGATTCCATTAATAGGGTTTTGCGGTGGTCCTTTAACTACATTGTGTTATATGTATCAAGGCTTCAGCCGAAATCAAAATTTCCCTGATTTTGTGCCAGCAATATATCGTGATAAGGCACTAATGAAGAAGGTAGTTGCTAAAATTACCGAGATGAGTATTCATTACGCGTTAAAGCAAGTTGAACATGGAATAAAAGCGTTTCAATTGTTCGAAACTCATGCAGGATTAATTCCTGTTGAATTGTATAAAGAAGTGTTTTTACCATCTGTAAAAGCTATTTTAAGTGCAGTTCGCAAAACAGGAGTGAAGACCATTTACCTGCCAAAAGGATTAGGAACTGGTATTAATATGGTGAACTACGATTTGTGCGATTGTGTAAGTGTTGATTGGCAAATGCCATTGCACGAAGTTCGTGGTATTGTAGGTGAAGAAATGATTCTTCAAGGCAATTTCGACCCTCGTATTTTAGAGGCTACACCTCAGGCTATCGATCAGGAATTTGAATACTTCCTGAATTATGGTCGAAAAGATCATAAATGGATCTTCAATTTGGGACATGGCTTGCTGCCATCTATACCGGTTGAAAATGTGGAGTATCTTGTGAAAAAAGTGAAAGAATCTGATTGGGGAAGATAATACTCATATCAGAATTTAATATTATAAAGAAAGGCTGTCTATTGGACAGCCTTTCTTTATAATATTAAATTTAGTCTACTTAATTTTAATAATTCTTTTTGCTCCAGAACCATTTTTTGTGATGATTTGTAAAAGATAGGTGCCTGAAGAAATAGCACTAAAATCAATTACTTCAGTTTGATTCTTTTGGGAATCATCCGAAGAGTAAATTAACTGACCGTTGAAACTGAAAATTTTCAATTCATATGGCTCCATAAAATTACGATGTTGTATGTGTAGTTGATTCTTTACAGGATTTGGGTAAATAGTGAAATTTTCTTCTACGAAATTATTATCTATGCCAAGAGCTTTATCTACAGTTATGGTTATCTGATATTCTTCACTTTCCAATTCTCCATCTGATACTTTAACTGTAACAACAATATTACCAAAAAAATTGATGTTTGGAGTAACGGAACTTAAGTTAATGCCATAATTTGCACCACTTCCAATTATTAAGGTATAGTCTTGTGGGAATGTATTATCAGGATCATATACAGTGAAATCAGTCAGAGTTATATTAAGAGAAGCTTCTTCCTTAGTCAGGAAATCTTTTGTTGTACCAGTAATTACGGGAACATCATTAACGGAAATAACTTCAAGATTAATTATATATTCTTGGCTGTTATTGTCACCATCGTTTACTAGAAGGGGAACATTTAAAAAACCATAAAAATCGGCAGTTGGAATTATTGTGTTCTCTTGAACTGTATAATTTATTCCTTCCTTAATAATTAGTGTGAAATCATCTGGATAGATATTATCAGGATCTATTACCAAAATATCTGTTAATGAAATACTAAATGGCGCATCTTCCTTTATTTTACAATCTTTTTTAACACCTGTTATTTCAGGAATATCGTTCACATCAACTACATTTATTGTGGTTTGAAATTTATTGCTGTTATCGAAACCGTCATTAATGGTTAAACTAATATTTAGTACTCCCGAAAATTCTTGATTTGGTGTAATTGTATGTCCTTGAAGGCTAAAGTTATCACCAGATGTAATTGTAAGAGTATAGTCATCGGGATAGGTATTGTCAGGATCGATTACAATCAAGTCTGTCAATAATATTGCGATAGATTTATCTTCGAGAGTTTCGAAGGTTGAATATGTTCCGCTAATTACAGGTACATCATTAACAGCAGTAATTTTAATATTAGTTATAAATTCAGGGCTGTTGGAGATTCCATCATTCACAATTACAGGAACACTTAAATTTCCATTAAAATCCAAATTTGGTGTAATTACATTGTTTTGAACTGTATAGTTTATTCCTTCTTCGATAATCAAATTAAAATTATCGGGATAAGTGTTATCGGGATCTGTTACAATAAAATCTGATAGTAATAAACCGAATGATGTTTCTTCAGGTGTTGTACAATTTTTGGTTATGCTTGCAATTATAGGGGCATCGTTTACTGAGCTTACTTCTAGAGTAATAATGAATTCATCACTGTTTGCTATTCCATCGTTAACAACTATTGGAACGTTAAGATTACCATGAAAATTCGTATCTGGAGTAATAAGATTTGCAGTAACGATGTAATTCAACCCTTCGCCAATACTTAGGCTAAAATCGTCAGGGAAGGTATTATCAGGATCAGAAATAAGAAGGTCAGATACAGAAATATTAAATGAGACATCCTCAATAGTTGTACTTTCTTTATTTATGCCTGTAATTACAGGGATATCATTTACAGCAATTACGTTAATGCTTATAGTAAAAGCTTCACTATTTTCTAAGCCATCATTAACGACTATTGGAACTTCAATATTTCCATAATAGTTATTGTCCGGAGTAATGGTATGTTCATTTACAGAATAAAATTCTCCTGATTGAATTGATAAAGTGAAATCATCTGGATAAGTATTATCAGGATCATTTACAGCTAAATCTGTTAAAGAAATTTTTAATGGTTCATCTTCATAGGTTTCAAATGTTTTGGTAACACCCGTTATCACAGGCAGATCATTAACAGGAGTTACCTCAATAACTAAATTGAATATAGAGCTTTCGGCAACACCATCATTAACTGTGACAGGTACAATTAAATTACCATTAAAATCCCCATCGGGTGTGATCGTTGTGTCTTGTAGATTATAATTTGTTCCTTCACCTATATTGTATGTAAAATTATCAGGGAAAATATTATCGGGATCATCAATTACTAAGTCATCCAATGAAATTTTCAGAGAAGTTTCTTCCGGAGTTGATAATTTATTTACAGTTCCTGTTATTTCAGGAGTATCGTTTACAGGAGCAACATTAATAGAAATCATGTAAGGTTCGCTATTGTCGATACCATCATTAACCATTACTGAAACAGTAAGAACTCCATAAAAATCCTCATTAGGAAGAATCGTACTATCATGACATGTATAATTGCGGCCACTACCAATTACAACATTGTAATCCTCAGGAAATAAATTGTCTGGATCGATCAGATTTATGTCGGAAAGTGGAATATAAAGAGAAGAATCTTCTAAAGTTGTATACTCATTTATTATGCCGGTTATGAGAGGTAAATCATTCACTGGCTGAACAGATACAGTAAATTCATGTGTGTACAGATAATTCTCTTTTTGTCCATCATCTGCAGTAATTACAAATACTTGTTCCCCGGATTTTTCCTCAAGTGATGTAAATGATATGCAACCAGTTGTTTCATCAAAGGAGAAATCAAAAAAATCAGAATTTTGAGGTTCAATGGAATAGCTTATGATTTGATCTTCTTCACCAACAGGAGTATTAACTAGTTTTATCGTGATTTGTTTGGAGTCTTCAAAATCTTCTGGAACAGTTAAATCTCCTTCACATATAAATTCTGGACTTGCATTGAAAGAATATTCGAACTTTGCAATTAAGATGTCCGTTCCTCCAAAATTGTTTAAAGTAGTCTCATTGGTTTCATTCATACCTAAAGCTGCATTCCCTGAATAAAAACCAGTTATAAAGCTATTTCCTAATTCATCAACAGTTACAGATGAACCTTGTTCCCAGCCTTCTCCACCTGAAGATGTTGCCCAGATAAATTCCCCATTAGAGGAGAGTTTGGCTAGAAATAAGTCACTTGATCCTAAATTAAATAAGGTGCTTGTATTTCTTTCGTTTGTGCCAAATGTAATGTTGTCGCTGTAATAGCCAGTTAAAAATATATTGGAGTAATTATCAGTATCTATGCTATAGATTCGATCACCCCCGGTACTGCCAATAGCAGTTTTAGCCCAAATAAAATTTCCTTCAGAACTGTATTTTGCCAATAATATATCTTCATCTCCAGAACTAGTTAGCTGCATTTTATTAGGAGTACCTTCTCCTAAAGTAATTGTATTCGTGAAGTATCCGGCAAAAAGAATATCCCCTTCATTGTTCACTTTAATATCATACCCAACGTCTGAATATTCAGAAATAAATGGTGAAATTGCCCAGATTAAATCACCGTTATTATTATATTTGGCTATAAATGCAGATACATTATTATTATTTAAGGTTGTTTCGTTTGGCAGGCCTTTTTCAAATGTTGCATTGTTATAGTAAATCCCAGTTAAATAAATATTGCAGTCATTATCCAGATCTAATGCATTACTTGCATTTGCATAGTTGCTTTTTGCACATTTAACCCAGACTAGTATTCCTGTTGGATTGAATTTTGCCAGGAAAATATCGGATATTCCACCTGTTATTGTTGTTTCATTTAATTCACCTTCTCCGAAAGTAACTTCACCCGAATATCCTCCCGTGATATAAATATTACCTGACACATCCACAATTAAGTCTTTACCTCCAGGATTGTCATCTTCATCACCACCAATACTTTTAGCCCAGATTAGTTGCCCGTTCTGGTCATACTTTGCGAAGAATATTTCCCCTTTATTCCCAAACAAGGTGGTTTCGTTGGTTTCTCCCAAGCCAAATATGGTCTGATCATAGAAAGTACCTGAAACGAAAATATTTTTCTCTTTGTCTATGAATATACAATATGCGTTAGCATTGGAATTTAAGTTTCCTCCAATTTGTTTGATCCACAAAAGGTCTCCATTATTTTTGAACTTGGAAAGAAATGCCCCGGAATTTGGAATAACTGTTTCATTAACTTGGTTTTCGCCAAATATAGCGCCAGTAGAACCTTTTTCCATTGTCCCGGCTATGTATATAAAACCATCTTCATCTGCAGTGATGCAGTGTCCTTTATCTCCTTCGCCTGGAGGCTGGTCGCTTCCAGCTCTTTGAGCGAAAAGTAGGTTTTGTGCATTTGAAACATTGCTTGTGAGAACCAAAAATAGCAATGAAATTAGAATGGAGTAAATTTGTTTCATAGAAGGGGCGATTGTGTTGAGTAAATAAGATTTAGTGTTGAAAAACTCTATAGTTTTCTCCAATGTCTAATTTATCGAAATATTTCTGAATGTAAAAGAGTATTGTGTAATTTAAACTACAGATAAATAGATGTTTAAGGATAATTAAACTTCTGGAGGATTGATCTGTTTATAATGTTTTTCTCTTGGTATTTCCGCATGGATTTAGAAGTTTTTTTTAAATTTATTTTTCGCAGTAAACATGGTCTATATAGTATTCGTAAAGAAGAGTATCTTACGAAAGAATCTGATTGGGGAAGATAAATTCCGAATTAAATATATAGAAAGAGGTGTCAAATTTGGCACCTCTTTTTTGTTTTAAAAGGAGTATAATTATTCAAATTGGAATCTGCTGGTTTATTAGATTCGAATGAGTCGTTGATTTCAAAATAAATTAATTTTATGTTGAGAAACTTATTTGTAGGTTAGGAATGGATTTTTATGATTTATACTTTTGCAGTCGAAAATCAATAAAAAATACAATAACAATGGCAGATTACACAAAGATGTGGACTGATCTTGGTTTAAATCATGATAACCACAATGCATTACTTGAAAATTTAGGAAATGCGTACCAGTCAATTTTCATGTCGCAGGAGCAACGTCCTGAGGGAATGGGATATTTTGATTTTGTGATGAGTGAAGCACACGGATTAAGAATTCAGGAATTGCGTGATGAGCAGGAGGCAGGGCGAAAGATTATTGGATCATTTTGTGTTTTTGTACCTGAAGAACTAGTACTTGCCGCAGGTTGCACTTCGGTAGGATTATGTGCCGGAGCAGATTTTGCTCAGGAAGAAGTTGAGAAAGTACTGCCACGCAATACCTGCTCGTTGATCAAATCATTTTTTGGTTTTAAACTGGGTAAGGTTTGTCCTTATATGGAAGTTTCAGACCTTATTGTTGGTGAGAATACTTGTGATGGAAAGAAAAAGTCATTTGAAACATTTAGTCAATTAGTGCCAAATTTCTACCAGATGGATCTTCCTCAAAATAAGACTCCTATGGCAAGGAAATTACTCAAACATGAATACCTTACTTTCATTGCTAAGTTAGAGGAAATGACTGGCAAGCGCATTGGATTGGAAGATTTAAAGCAGGGAATTGCTACCGTAAATGCAAAACGAAAAGCTTTAGCTCGTTTGTCTAAAATTCGCAAGGCCGATCCAAGTCCAATTTCTGGATTGGATGCTTTACTAATCAACCAAATTGCCTTTTTAGATAATCCTGCTCGTTTTACCGAGAACGTAAATGTATTGTGCGACGAATTAGAGCTTCTTGTAAAGGAAAATAAAGGAGTAAAAGCTGAAAAAGCTCCTCGTGTGGTTATTTCTGGTTGTCCTATGGCGATTCCAAATTGGAAGGTTCCTGCCATAATCGAATCTACAGGTGCTGTAATTGTTGGTGAAGAATCATGTATTGGTGAGCGCGGTCAGCGAAATACAACTGATGATTCTGCAACTACTCTTGATGGTCTTATGGATGCAGTTGTTGATCGTTATTTTAAAATTGATTGTGCAGTATTTACACCAAATCAGGAGAGGGTAGAGCACATTAAAGAAATGGCTGAAAATACTAGTGCTGATGGTGTGATTCATTACGGACTTCAATTTTGTCAGCCATATATCATGGAATCTTTTTCTGTTGAGAAAACCTTAGAAAAAGATGGTATTTCTGTATTGAGATTAGAAACTGATTACAGCCAGGAAGATATGGGGCAATTATCAACCAGGGTAGAAGCATTTGTTGAAATTATTAAATAAAAAGAATTGGAATTGAGAAGACTGAGAGCTTACTGACTTCTCAGTCTTTTTGTTTTATCCAAATAAGATACTGAATAAAAGTATGAGACAGGCTGGAATAGATATTGGCTCTAGAAGCATTGAATTGGTTGTAATTGAAGAGGGAAAGGTAATTGTGAGAAAACAAGCTGAATCTGGTTACAACCCGGTTGAGCGTGTTAAGGAATTAGTTGCTGACATTTCGTTCGATAAGGTGATGACTACGGGGTATGGCCGAGCAAGTCTTGAAGTTGCCTTTGATTACCCAACGGTAACTGAGATTAAAGCATACGGAACCGGTGCTGCAGCATTGCATCCGGGAGTAAGGGGAATTCTTGATATTGGAGGGCAGGATACCAAGGTTATTTCGTTGAATGAAAATGGAAAAGTATCTAAGTTTGAGATGAATGATAAATGTGCTGCCGGAACTGGTAAATTTCTGGAAATGATGGCAACAACTTTAGGTTATCAGCAACACACTCTTGGTTTAGAAGCATTGAAAGGACAGGAGGGATTAGAAATTAATAGTATGTGTGCTGTATTTGCCGAGTCGGAGGTTACTTCTCTTTTAGCGAAAGGTTGCCAACGAGCTGATATTGCATTGGCTGTTCATCAATCGGTGTGTCGCCGTGCTGTAGGAATGATTAAACGTCAGGATTTAAAAACTCCAGTTCTATTTGCAGGTGGTGTTGCAAATAATGTGTGTATGATTCATCTTTTGAAACAGACTTTTGGTGATGATCTTATTATTCCCAAATCTCCACAGTTTGTAGGTGCATATGGTGCTGCTATCCTAGCCGGACTTTTATAAGAATAAGAAAGCCACTTTATAGGTAACTTTTGGAATATTTAGGAGTAAATTAATATTCCTTTTTCTTAAATAGTCTCAATTTATCAATGTCCCGCTGAAATCTTTCCATTAAATCTTCAGAAAAAGAGTTAATCAATTTATGTTCCTTTGCTGTGATTCCATCAGAGGTATCAGCAACAATTTTCATGGCAGTAATAAATTCATCGTATTGTGGAGCTGGTCCGTATACATGACAGAAATTAATAACCTTATTATAAATTTCTTCGACTGAAGAATTGTGCGATTCTTCAAATTCGAAGGACCATAGAATTTCAGAACCAAGAGCATGATTCTTCAATAGTTGAGTAAGAGTTTCTTTCTCTTCTTTCTGAATTACTCCATCAGCTTTGGCTAAAGCGTAAAGTAATTCCCCAAATACCTCGTATAATTTTTCTTCCTTTTTCATATCCTTANTTAATTAGATATCAAAGTAATTCAATCGTCCTTAGTCTAAGTTACTAAATTTGAGTGACAATTGTATAAAGAAATTCTTACTCRATAACGGAATCAGATAYATCAATTTTTGTGTCGCTRTGCATTGARATACYWGGRTAAACCGGATACCAAGAGCCTCCAATGTTRTCTTGAATTACCGATTCRTCAATACGAATATTYCCTGARTGGTYRTTCGTAACAAAAAATATTGCYGAGCCATGTGTCTTAACTTCATTTTGTTCTATGATTGTTCCTCTTATATCCAAAGTCATGGTATTTCCATCATTGTAAATTGCACCACCACTGCCRCCACCTGGCGTTCCTGACAGAGATGGATTCCCTCCATTTNNNCCAATAKYWYYATWGYSTKMARMWMSACYRWWWRTRMWTGTCCATGAAACTCCAATACTGCTTATTGCTCCACCATTTGATCCAATATTACCATAGCCTTCAGCACCACCAAATGTGCAATTTACCACATAAACTGGTTTGTTTTCAAATTGACTGAAAACTCTTACAGCACCACCGCCAACATCTGGTCCTAAATCGGCGCATACATTATTGAAAAATCGACAGTTTACCATTTTAAAACGTCCGCCACGAACCCAGACCGCTCCGCCACCATCATATTCTTTCTCTGACTTTGAATTGCCATTAATGAATGTGAGATTTTGTAACGTTAATCTTGGATGATCTTGATTTTGACAATGAGAGGTAGTCCAGTGCTGATCTTGATCGCAAGTGTTCATGTATAGAATACGTGTTTTTCCTTCACCACTAAGGGTTACTAATCCGCCACCATCAATTACAACATCATTACTGGCATCGTTAAATATTTTGGCTGTTTCAGTTAGTTTTATTGTTATTGGCTCTGACCCACAATCGAATACAATCTTGCCACCTAAAGCAACAGCATCAATAAAAGCTTTTGCAGTACAACTTTCAGCTGTTCCATTTCCAACAACTCTGTCTGGTTGAGAAACATCTTCCAATCTTGCTTCTGCGGGAATAGAAGCACTACCGTTAGGATTACCAGCAGTAGGTCCATTGTCTGATATTTCAATTAATTCCTGACTTTGATTATTATCCTTATGCTTATCCGAAGAACAAGATTGAATAAGAAGAAGGCAAATAAATAGGAGAGAGATCTTATATACTTTTGATTTTAACTGAATTGATTTCATTCTAACAAATAATTAATACCGATTGTTGTTTAGCTTCGCTGATCTACTCTTCGTTCCGGTACGTTTGAACCATAAATTCGCAAGCTCATCTACGCCTCAACTCAACATACAT
>JAESUW010000090.1 GCA_016760525.1 Labilibaculum sp. | reverse complement strand
ATAATCATTACATCCATGGTTGCATTGATGCAATTCTGCCAACGATGTTCCAATGGATTATTCTCTGGAGAATAAGATGGAACTACGATGTATTTCCCATCCTCTCCCATGGTTAAAAAATCTTCCCAAAACAGCAAAGCTTCATTCATAAAAGGAAAAGCTCTCTTATTCAGGAATCCTTTATCTTTTGTATACAAATAATAATCATAGAAATAGGAAGCAGTCCAACCAGCACCACCATTCCAATACTCCATGCACCAGGTTTCATCGTAATGATTATTAAATCCATGTGTACTTGTATGAGAAGGAATGTGAATGCCTCTTGCACCATAAAATTGTTTCGCATTTATTCGGTAATCATCCATCATTCGCTCATGATAATCAAAATATGCCATCATCAGTTCGGGCATATTACCATTCAACAAATTTGAAATAGCCACTTCCACATTACCATCGTGTGTAAAATCTGCTGACCATGGTGGTGTCCAGGTTCCACTCCATATGCCTTGCAAATTTGGAGGATTGGTTCCTGTAGAACACAGAATATTGTAGCGTGCAGCTTCAAATTATCGTTGCATAATACCTGCACTTGTGCGACTTCGTGCTGATGAAACCAGTGTTTCTGAAGTCATCTTCTTTTCTTCATCGGAAATATTTAATTTTAAAGAAACTCTGTTGTATAATTCCCCATGGCTATTTTTTTGCCTATTCAATAAAGAATTATAATCATCTCCTGCATTTTTCAATCTGTTTCGCATGATTGATAAAGATTCCTCATTGGTTCCCTTATAAGGTTCGATGCATGTAAGAATGATTATCTCTTGAGCATCTTCAACTTTATAACAATTATTGTCATTGGAAACTTTACCTCCAGTGTTAATCACTTTTAAAAGGGCATCGTAAGCATCCGGGGAATGTGAATGTGGCTTACCGTACTCAACATGATATTGCATTAAACCACTGTCAATGGTAGTTTCCGATTTTTTAATCAAGGAATTGATTAAACTATTTTGCTCCCAAGAATGGGGATGTTTATGCAAAGAAATTTCGGCATTTATTGGTGCTGTTCCTTTTATCTGAGTTACAATAACACCATCTGCTCTTGACACGAATGTTTTTCGACAAAAGGTTCCTTTTTGATCAGTCCATTCGACAATAGCTTCGGCTGTTTCATAATTCACCATCCGTCGATAACTCTCTACATTTGAGGCAGGCATGTTGATCGTTAAGTTAGCCGCAGGTACGTATGAGTCGGTCCATTTTTTCTCACCATAGCCAGCGTCTTTCCATATTTCCACTCCCAATTCGGCAACCTCTTTATATTTCCCTTCAAAAGACAACTTCTTGATTTTATCCAGATAAGGAGTCATATCAGGAGGTATTACAGGTGCTTCATTCGGCAAATACAACAATGCATGATTAAGTATTATTGTTTCTTCAAATGGATTACCCATCACCAGAGCTCCCATGGTACCATTACCTGTTAACAAAGCATCTTCCCATTTGGCAGCGGGTAACCAACTCACAAATCCTTTTTCGGGTTCGTTCTCCTTTTGTGCATAAGCTGACAATTGAATTATCATCGCCAACATTAAAAAAGTCATTATTCTGATATTCATATCGCTTAACTTAAAAAATCCCGACAAACAATTGCCTGCCGGGATTATATTATTTCCTATATTTTATTTACTATAATCCTATTTGAATTTCCTTTCCATTGTACTTTAGTTCTTTACCTTTGTGGCTATCAAAATTGAAATCTACTTTGCGGTTTTCAGAGGCAAACACAACATTAAATATTCGCTCCTTAGGCATTCCTTCAAATTCACCTTTGCGCTCTCCAATAGTAAGCTTCTGCTCTTTTTCAGACCACTTAATTGAAATTGTACTGTACTTGCCTTTTTCGTAATTAAAGTTTAGACCTTCATCTTCATACAATTCAAATTCAGCATCTTTGCCAGTATATACAATTAGCTTAATTGGCGCATTTAATTTTTGACTGGTGTACTCAATTTCTGGTCCCACCGGTAAAATTGATCCTGCTTTTACAAAAAGAGGCATTTTTTCATAAGGAGCATCAGCATTAATAGTTTGTCCTCCTTCAAAAACTTTTCCGTTGTAGGCATTGTACCAAGAATTCCCTTTTGGCAAGTAAACCTGACGCTCACGAGCATTAAATTTATATACCGGGCATACCATAATAGAAGGGCCAAACATAAATTGATCATCAATGTTATTCACTTTTGTATCCTCAGCAAAATCCATTACTAAAGCACGCATAATTGTATAGTCATTGAAATAAACATGTCCTGCTAAAGAATAGATATATGGCATTAATCGATATCTCAACTTATTGTAATATAAGATACTTTGATATGCTTTATGTGTTTTAGGAGCAATATTATATATTTCGCGATATGGAAATTGACCATGGGCACGAAATAAGGGTACAAATGCACCAAACTGATACCAACGTGTATTTAGCTCACGCCATTCTTTTAAATCTTCACTTCCTTCTTTAGCTGTTTCGTAACGTTTTTCGACACAAAAGCCACCAATATCCATGGTCCAATAAGGAATACCCGAAATAGCAAAGTTCATACCTGCTGTAATCTGCGCTTTCATATCTTCCCATCGTGTTCCGATATCACCACTCCAGGTTGCAGTACTGTATCTTTGCAATCCTGCAAAACCTGAACGAGTTAATAGAAATACACGTTTATTTGGATCTACACTACGTTGCCCTTCGTATATCCCTTTTGCATTCATTAATGCGTAGGTATTAAAAAATTCAGTTGATGATCCTATTGCTGTAGGGGTTGATAACTTTTTACGATATTCGATACTTGCATTGGATTGGATATCTGGTTCTGATGCATCCATCCACCAGGCATCCATCCCAAATTTATAGATACTCTTATTCATTTGATCCCAGAACATCTCACGAGCCCCTTGACTATATGGATCATAAAATGAACCAATATACCCTTCCTTAATCCAGTCGCGCACACTATCGTTTACGGCTTGCTGATACATGTAACCTTTTGCATCCAACTCTTTGTAATTATCGGTATTGGTATAAAATTTAGGCCAAACAGAAATCATAGCACGACCATTCATGGCATGAATATCGTCCATCATTTTTTGTGGATCAGGAAAACGTGCAGGGTCAAAATTATGACTTCCCCACTGATCTTCCTCCCAATACGACCAGTCAATCACGATATTATCGATAGGAATTTTACGCTTTCTAAATTCAGCCAAAGCACCTACCACTTCATCTTGAGTTTTATAACGCTCACGACTTTGCCAAAAACCATATGCCCAACGAGGCAAAATGCTTGCTTTCCCTGTTAATTGACGATATCCACTAATCACTTTATCCATATTATCGCCATGAATAAAGTAATAATCCATCTCCTTACCCATTTCCGACCACAGAGCCAATTTGCTTTGATCTTCTACCGGACGAGGACTTAATGCTTTCAGGCTAATGTATGAAATACCTCCATCTGGTTTCCAATCCAGTTTTATCGGAACACGCTCGCCCTTTTTGAGTTCAACAGTGAATTTATAAGTATTCGGATTCCATGCTGTTCTCCAACGCTCTTCAACAACTTCTTTACCATCAATCTCAACACTGGTATATCCGGCATAATATAATTTGAAATGATAGAGTCCAGATTCTTTGGCTTCAATCTCTCCTTCCCAAACAATTTTTGAATTATTAAAGGGAAAATCAGCAGGAAACTTCTTTACTGTTTCCAAATTCTCATAATCAATTTCAGCCTCTTCTTTTTGAACAAACACATCTCCATTAGCTACTTTATAAGTAGCGGTTAATCCTCCTTCTTGTCCATTCTTGTTGTATAATTTAAACTGCGACATTTGAGCATAATCACTAGGATTACCAAAACGCGTTAAAGAGTAATTATCCCAAAGAATACCATAGTTTTTATTCGAGACAACAAAGGGAACGGAAACTTTGGTATTGTACTGATACAACTCCTCGTTTTTACCTTTGTAATTCCATTCGTCACTTTGGTGTTGTCCTAATCCATAGAACGCCTCATCATCAGGTGAATCAAAAACCTGCTGAAAAGAATATCCTTTAAACCCATCAGCCTCAATAGGAGTAAATGCTTTAGATTCTCCCTCTGCTTCTTTTAATAACAATTGCCCTTGTAAATCATAAAATGACACCTCTCCTGTTAAAAGAGAAACTTTAGCTTTAATACTTGCTGTGGAAAGTGTTATTTGGTCTTTATCTTCTTCAATAGTATAATCAGTAGTACTCCGTTGAGGTAATACAATCAAGCTTTCCCTATCAGAAAATGATTTTTCCGGAGTAGAACTAACTCGAATAATTTCGTCAGAAACGACCTCCAGTTTTACCAATGCAGCATCTGTATTTTCTGTTTTATTAAGAGAAACAACTACCCCATTCTCCAACTTTTCATATTTAGGCTGCGAACAGGAAGCAAACACTCCCAATATCCCTAAACCTGCACAAAATATAGTTAATTTCTTTTTATCAATAATCATATTATCTCATTTTAAATACCTATAACCAAACTCTTTCATTCCAAGAGAATCGAGATAAGTAATTTCTATACATTCAAGTATTTTTAATTTGCTGCACCTTCAATAATCGCATCAATTGCATCGGAATGAACCTCACTGCCAGTACTGCGATCGAATAATCCGAAACTATTATTTCCTGTACCTCCATTATCCCAAATAAAAGGAATCATACCATTTGCTTTAGCAGCATGGGTTACTGTTTTTAAATAATAATTTCTTGATTCGATATGAGTGCTTAATGCATCTCCAGTCAGATCAGCACGTAACATAGCTCCGTACTCACCCAGAATAACAGGAATACCTTTATCAGAATAGTTGGTTTTTATGGCTCCAAATTGTTCATTTAAGTGATCTTCCTGTCCCCAACTGGAAACATCTGTATATCCATTTCCCCATTGGGTTTTGAAACCACTTTCCTCCTGTCCGCAAAAATCCCAAGGATCATAATAATGCACTTCAAGTAGTAATCTATCTGCAACTTCATCGGTTGGCATTTCATGAAAATTAACACCATGAGCAATGTTTGTATTGTAGGTTTGGACCACTAAGTTTCGGTAGGCATTCTTTCCTCCTGTTGATCGCACAGCATTTACAAAGCTTTGATTGAAGGATTGCTGAACGGTATAATTCTCTGTTGAAGGTGTTCCGTAATCTGCATGCACTTCATTGGTTCCGGCAAACAGCAAACGTTCATCATAGTCTCTGAAATACACAGCTATTTGCTGCCACAGGGCATATTGCTCCTTATTTATTTCTTCCTGCTTATCGTAAGTTGGATTGTTCTCCAACCATCCTTCATCCCAATGAATGTTTAAAATAACATACATTTCATTTTCGTAACAATAATCAACCACCTCTTTTACTCTGGCAAACCAGGTATCCGACACCTTATAGGTTTCTCTATCTGTTATATAACCATCCCATGCACATGGAATACGGATCGCATTAAATCCTGCAGCTTTTACTCCATTAATTAATTCTTGGCTCACAACCGGATTACCCCATCCTGTTTCTCCTCCTGGTACTTCCAAAGAGTTCCCAATATTCCAGCCTGCAATCATTTTAGCAGCTAAAGTCATGGCATCACTTTCAACACCGGTTTTGTCTGCAGGAATGTTCACATCTATTCCATTTTGATTGACCGTGGCAATTTCTGTGATATCATCCAAAGTAAATGTAATACTGCCTTCCCGTGCTGTAAAAGATTCGTTTGCACTTATTGTAAAGGTCTGAGATCCATCAACTATACTTTTCACCTCTTTCTTTGTAATCCAATCACCATCAACAGCAATTTCTACCGTTCCGGATGTTTGAAATTCTATACTTATATCCTGAGCATCAGCATTGAGATTGAAAGCACTTTGTTTCAGTAATAACGCATAATCCGGAGCCTGAACTACCGAAATATCTTTAAGCAGATCATCTGCTTTTACCGTAAGAATTGCTGACCTTTCATCGGTACCAGTATTTTCCTCAACGATAACTTGTACCGGGTTTGTTGCAGCTCCACCAGATGCAGGAGTAACATTACACCACGATTGTGAACTTTCAATCGTCCAATCCACATTACTTTTAACATGAATGGTTTTTGTTTCCCCAGCCTTTGCGATATCAAGCTTATTAACAGAAACTACCAGTTCCGGATCTACACTTGTTTCGTTCTTTGAACATCCTCCAAAAACCATTAACACAAGCAAAAAGGAGATTAACATATGGTGTAATTTCATGGTTTGTGATTTTAATTATAAAATTATCCCGCCCGAGAAAAGGGCGGGAATAGTTATTTATTAAAATAGAATTCTATATTGTTAAACAGGTACGAAAACATAAGTCATTTGAATTGCATCCTCTCCTGATCTAGAATCTCGCAAAGCTTGTAATAACATAGCTTCTCCATCAATACGGTAAATTGTAAGATCTCCCCAATCCAAGACCATATAATCACAGGTCCATGGATGAATAACTCCAACAGACATACTTAATTTATTATTATCCAAATCAAGTGTCCAAGTACCATTTAAGATTACAACATCATCCGTATCCAATACATCTCCATCTTCGGGAGAACCATTACGAACAAGAGTTTCACCAGATGTTTCATCAACATAAGTATAGATACGACGATGTTGACTAACAGATACCGTACCGTCTAATTCAAATTTCATACTACCATAGTCGATATCAGCTTCACCTGCAGCATAATGTTCTCCTGGAAGAGGATTATAAGCCCAAGTAGAATAATCTGAGAATATTACAGGACCCTGTTCTGCACCCCAACTTGTAGTTTTATCATAGCTACGTTCGGAATCAACTTTCCAAGTACTTCCACAAATAATATTCTTAAGAGCTTCTTCTGGATTCTCTTCTCCATCAGAGCCACTTGGTTTTAAATGCAATGCTAAATATTCGTCCTTATCAGCCGATCTCATACCCAACCATATAGCTTCAATATTGCCTAAAGCATCCTTTTCGGAAACAATGACTCTCAAAGTATTTACCAAGTTTTCAGCTTCACTTGTACCAAAAGATAACCAACCTCCAACACCAGAAAAAACACTTAAAGGTTGACCAAAATCAATATTATTAGAATCATCTATGATATAATCTCCAACCACCGTACCTTCTGCAGTTACTAATTCATAATTTCCATCCTTATCCCCTTGTTTTGTTAAGGATAAATTTATGGATTCAAAAATAGCCTGGTCATATGGAGGTGTCCATGTTGTAAATGCGAATCCCTCTGGATCACTTCCGTACGTAGCAACCTCGCTTAGTGCACTGCCATCAAGTCCAAACCAATTATATGGGTAATCCATATCAATTGTCCATGTCTTTGAAACTGTAACTGTTGTTGTTAAATCATTATTAGCATCACCATTATAAGGTGGTTCCGGATCAGGAAGATCATCCGGCACATAATTTTCAGCATATTCATCAGAAACAAAATTCCAGGCATATAAATAATCGCCCTCTTCGTTGGTTCTTCTAACGCCAATCATCAATTGATTTTCTGTTAATTCCAAAATAACCAAATTCTGGTTCCAATTAGTAGCATTGGCAATAAAGCTGTTCGAACGAAGAATGATTGCATCAGTAGTAGTTATAGTATGATTATCTACATCCAATGAAAAAGTTCCTACCTCATCCACTCCTTCGGTAACTTTATGAGTAGTTATCACAGCACCATCAATCAAACTAAAAGTCATTCTACTGTCTTTATCAGCTTCTTCAATAATCCATTCATTACCAATCCATGCAGGAGCCCAGCCAATTGAAGCTGTACCTGCTTGCCATTCATCCCAGGTCGTTTCAGGTGCACAATACGTTAAAGGACCAACAGCAAGACCATAGTCGCCATAATCCAGACGCCATGTTTTTTCATTACCAACACCTCCAGTTAAATTGGTCCACAGTTCATGATCAACAAAACCTGAATAGAATTCATCGATTACAAACTCTGCTGAATCGGCAGCAAATACAACACCACCTCTTGTACTTACACCAAAAAGAACTTTATAAGTGCCTGGAAATGCTATTTGTAATGTATCCTTTTGTGTTTGACTTCTTCCTTGTGGATGATTCCATAAAGACTGATAGCCTGATTCCATTAAACTTGTTAAATAAACAATATTTGGATTTTCAGTATCATGTGTTATTGTATAGGCTATACCTTCCACCAAATCTTCTGATTTGATATCAATTTTTTCCAGATCGTATTTATCAGGTGTACAACTTGTGTAC
Source organism: Labilibaculum sp. (assembly GCA_016760525.1). GTDB lineage: Bacteria > Bacteroidota > Bacteroidia > Bacteroidales > Marinifilaceae > Labilibaculum. The sequence continues at coordinate 5,313 of JAESUW010000090.1, read as the reverse complement.
ACTACTGCTGATAGAACCAGAAATGTTAATATATTATATAGTTTTTTCATAATATCATATTTTTTAAAACTACTACCATCCTGCATTTTGCTCCAAGACACCATTCGAAAGAGTAATTTGTGTATTTGGAATTTGCATAAACCCTTTTGTTTTTTTGATGTTTGCTTCTGTGATTGTAATAAAATCTGGCACATTAGCACTTAAGACTTCTGTATTATTTTCTGCAATTGCAGCTGCGGCCACATCAATTCCCTGACGCAATAAATCCCAATACCTGATTCCTTCAAAAGCAAACTCTACCCGACGCTCATCCATAATGGCTTCCTTTGTTACAGTTTTAGTACCTAAACCGGCACGTCCTCTCACTTCATCAAAGTATGTTTGAGCATTTGCACTACCCAACTCTGAAGCCATTAATAAAACATCTGAATAACGCATTACAATAAAATCCTGAAATTGTGAAATTTGGTTATCGCCTTCACCTAAACCTTCAACAATATAAGTTCCATCAGGGAGAGCCAAAGGGATGTATTTTTTATTGCAATATCCTGTATATTCACGCCATTTGCCTAAATCAACTGCATCTATAACACCTTCCGAAACCAGATCAATAACTGAAGCTGTTTTTCGCTGATCATCAGTATCAAAACTCTGAACAGTTTTAGGATTCACAGTGCATAATCCCCATCCGTAGCCATAAGGAGAAGAAGTTGTTTCTCTTAATCCCATCATCACTAACCATCTGTTTCCATCTACATTTCCATTATAATCTGAAGTATAGTTGAATTTTTGGGTAAATACGGCTTCTGAATTTCCTCTTCCAGCCCAAGTACTAGCTAAAGTATTATCTTCAGGTACTGGTGTTGTTGAAGCTGCTTCCCAAAGATTCTTATATTCAGAAACTAATGAAAAACCACCATCAGTAATCACATTCTCAAGGCCTGCTAATACATAAGCTTTATCAGCAATACCTTCTAAATCGGCAGTACCATAATAACCGGTATAAAATAAGAATACTCTTCCCAACACGGCTTTAGCAGCCCATTGAGTAGCCCGTCCGTCATTTGCCGTAGCCCATGAAGGAGAATAAGCCGGCTGATTAATATTTTCTGCAGCAAACTTTAAATCTTCAGCAATTACTTTATAAATAGCTGCTGGTTCCGATTGTGGCACATTATCGGTAGTTGGTTCAAGCAATAAGGGTACTTTATTGAATAATCGTGCTAAATCGAAATACAATACCGCACGTAAATAACGAGTTTCACCTTCTATTCTGTTACGATTCTCTTCGTTGCCTTCCCAGCTAATATCATCTAGTTTCGTTAACAACTTATTGCAACGAAAAATTCCAGCATAATAAGATTTCCATGTCTCGTTAAAAATATCGTTGTAAGAAGGAGCCTGACTTAGATCAAATCGATCTAAAAGTTGATTGTTTCGATCATCACCCGCACCTGCTCCACCAAAACATTCATCTGACAGGAGCTCAGAAGTTATGTAAAAAGCTGTTCCTCCATCGGATGTTGTTCTCTGATATCCGTCATAACAACCGACCAAAGCCATTTCAAAATCGGCCTCCGTTTTGTAAAAATTACTATCAAAAATAGAGGTTTCCGGTTCTACATCCAGGAATGATTCTGTGCACGAGAATAACCCCAGACTCATCATTCCAAATGTTAGAATATTTAATTTTATTTTGTTCATATTTCTAAATCTTTATCAACATTAAAACTTAAGATTAACACCAACTAAGAAAGTACGAGGACGTGGGTAATATCCTAAATCGACCCCTGACACCCAACTTTGTGTTCCATATCCTATTTCCGGATCCATACCATCATACTTTGTAAAAGTAAAAGCATTTTGAACAGCCGCATATAACCGCAACTGACTGAACAATTTGTTTTTAGTTAATCTGCTAAAATCATATCCCAATGCAATATTACTAATTCGCAAGAAATCTCCATTTTGTATATAAAGATCTGAGAATTGCCAGTTTACATTGGTTTCTGTAACACGTGGCATGCTATTGGAAGTTCCTTCACCAGTCCAACGCTGCAATACAGCTGTTGTGTAATTTGACTTCTTATCACCTTGGTTCCTGTACGACTGTACAATTTCATTCCCCATAACACCATTCGCAGAAATTGCGAAATCAAATCCTTTGTAATCCAAACTAAGGTTAAAACCATAAGTCAAATCAGGACTACCGCTACCCAAATCCACTTTATCGTCAGAATTTACAATTCCATCTTTATCCTGATCTACATATTTCACATCACCTGGTTTTACACCGTCCTGCAAAATTCCATTTCCAGCATCACGCCAAGCTTGTATTTCAGCTTCATTTTGGAATATCCCAGCAGTTTCATAGCCCCAAAAATATCCAATGGCATGACCATTTTGAGACCGGTAGAACTCCGGTGAATTATCGTACAACTGATTGGTATAGCCATGAATAATTCCATCATCAGTAGGAATTTGCCCTACCTCATTTTTATTATAAGCACCATTAACACCAATACGGTAGCGTAAACCGCCTATATTATCAGACCATGACAAGGCTAACTCAAGTCCTGTATTTTTAACATCACCTCCATTAATAACAGGAGCCGATGCACCTGCAGTTGCTAAAATTGGTGCTGTTACCAGCCAGTCCTTAGTTGTTTTCACATAAAAATCAGCATTAACACCCAAACGACTATTCATAAAATAAGCATCGATACCAATATTTGTTTGCTCAGAAGTCTCCCACTTTACATTTGGGTTGGATAATCTACTTGGATAAGCTCCCGGTGTATTTACCAATGCTGTACCAAACACATAATTAGCCGCTGGATCAGATCCTGAAAAATTAGTTGATGTATTAATAGGTGCTGCATATTGGAAATCAGCAATAGACTGGTTACCAACCTGTCCCCAACTTACCCGAACCTTTAAGAAGTCCATCCAACTATCAACACCTTCCATAAATGACTCATTTGTTGCCACCCAACCTGCCGAAACAGATGGAAAATATCCCCAGCGATTACCTTTGGTAAACTTAGATGAAGCATCTGCACGAAAAGTCGCATTCAGCATGTATGTTTCTTTGTAATTGTATCCCAAACGACCAAAATAGGATTGGCGCCGCGATTTTACAGCTGGTCCACCTCCGACTGTGCGTTTCTCAACAACACCATTTACGATACCCGTTTCTGAATCAACATCCAACTCTGCTTGTCCACTTGTATTATTAAGATAAGCACCTCCGAAATTGTCAAACTGTGAAAGTAAATTCCAGTTAGAAGCATTCAAATCACTTCCCTGAAACCGAATAATTTCCATTCCTGCCAACAGATCAAACTTATGCACTTCGTTAATCTTGAAACCATAACTTGCGGTATTGGTCCAAGTCATGGTATGTCCTTTACTCATGCTTTGATTCACTGTGGTGTGATCGTTATTGTACGAATAGATAGAAAACTGATACAATGGTGAATAACTTCGATATTCAGAAGCATAATAGTTAAACCCAAATAATGTTTTAAATTTTAGATTTTTAATTGGCTCTAACTCTGCATAAATATCAGCTAACATCTTTTGCTGATCGTTAGCATTTTTATTGTTAGTCATTAATGATCCGTAAGGATTACCATCACCAGTATTCCAAGAAGAATTAGATGTGTCGTTATAAGGACTGTTGTAAATATTATTATTACTATATACCGGTGATAAAGGTGACGTCCCAAACGCAGCTCTCAAGCTGTTACTATATTGATTTCCAACAGCAACTCCATTATTCTTAATATAATTGAAGTTCATGTGCTGGCCAATCTTTAAAATATTTTCATACAATTTGTGCTCTGTATTAATACGAAAGCCATATCGTTCATAGTTTGACACATCTGCTCCGCCTACAATACCTTCCTGACCAATATAAGATAAGGATATAGCATAAACAGAAGCATCTGTTCCTCCGGTAATTCCAAGTGAATAATTCTCAGTAACAGTATTATCATCAAACATTTGATTCACCCAATCGGTATCGGCAGCACCTTCAAAACCACTTGGATCGTACAAAGCAGATCCGGAGTTTAATGCTTGCTCCTGCATGATTGAAATGTATTCATCTCTGTTCAGCATATCAGTGGTTCGTGCTACATTCTGCACACCATAATAAGCATTAAAAGATATTTGAGCTTTTCCTGATTTCCCCTGTTTAGTAGTAACCAAAATAACACCATTGGCTGCCTGAGATCCATAAATGGCGGCAGAAGCAGCATCTTTTAATACATCTAAACTTTCAATATCAGAAGCATTAATCATTGAAATATCGCCTTGTACTCCATCGATTATATAGAGAGGCTGAGAATCACCTACGGTACCAATACCACGAATGGCAACTTTCATATTTGCACCTGGCTGTCCTGAAGTAGATGAAATGTTAACACCTGCGGTTTGCCCTTGGATCGCTTGTAAAGGATTCGTAGCATTCTGTTTTTGAATTACATCTCCTTTTACTTGAGCAGTAGCACCCGTCACTAATTTTTTCTGTTGAACTCCATAACCAATAACGATAACTTCATCAAGATTGGATACATCTTCAAGCAATGCAATATTTATTACCTGCTGATTGGAAATAAGAACTTCTTGAGATCTAAATCCAATAAAAGAAAAAACTACGACATCGTTTTCGTTAACTTGAATAGAGAAGTTTCCATCAATATCGGTACTTCCACCAATCGTAGTTCCTTTTATAACTACATTCGTACCCGGTATTGGCGTATTGTCTGTCGCAGATACAACAACACCAGTTACGGTTTGCTCTGTCTGCCCATATGCCACAGTTGCAGAAAGCAACATTAGCGCAATTCCAGTAAAAATAAGCAAGAGCCTTGATAAGGATTGCACCGGAATCTTTTGTTTCGCTTTTTTAATCATCATAGAAATCAGATTTAAATAAAACTCGGTTATTAAACATGTTGCAAATATATTACGGGGCTTATTCTTACATGTTAAAATTTGATAATGATAAGAGTTGAAATGATAACTCATGTGTCAGTAATGATACAAACTCATGCTCTAAATGTTAATTCACGAAAACGAAAACGACCTATACGATACACATATACAGTAAGATAGCCAAATATTATTTCAATTAAAGAATATATCCTTCGTCCACCACACCAAAATAGACTCCTATACAGATACTAAGCAAACCTTATTTACCACACAGAAATAATACAAATAGATTCACTGCTGATCTATAAAAACATTAAAACCGCATAAAACAAATGTTTTATGCGGTCTTGTAATCACATTAGTCCAAAA
>JAESUW010000030.1 GCA_016760525.1 Labilibaculum sp. | reverse complement strand
ATGTACTGTTTTAGACAACAAAATATGCCAATTTTCAAAGTCTTCTTCATAAGGTAATGTTACTTTTCCGTGCTCCCATTGATACCCCAAGGTATACAAGCGATTTTGAACTGCTCCTTGTTTTTGTTGCACACTTTGTTGAAATACATTTAAAAGTATTCCCATAGCAATACCAAACACCAACAATAAAATAACTGTTGCCGTTAAGGTTTCCACTAAAGTAGATGCCTTAAGTCGTGACCCTAGTCTATATTTACAACGTTTTAATACAACCATTTCACCACTTTTGTTTGGGTATTTTTCTTAAATGACCCAACAAACGCTGGAGACAATTTATCAAAAGAAATATATCCATTATATATATGGTTTTGATATACCGAACCAAATTGTTTTGCTACAAAGCCATGACTCATCACTTGGCCATATACACGTCCTTTTAATTCTATATTTTTATCACAATACAATTCTCCATATATTTCGGTTCCTTCTTCAAGGAGTATCTGTGCTTTATAACCAGTCTTTTTACCTTTATCAAAAAAACCAATACTACCACGAATTTCTGTGTTTTTAGCTATCAATATTGATACAATTTCTTTTTGCATTGAGGCCCCAGAAACCTTTGCTGTTATTTCATTTTTTAATGCCACCATAAGTACTGTTGGATACTTTAGCTCACAATTAGTGCCTACTTTTATATTTTTTGATGCAAACGCCTGAAAATTACCCTTCACCCTGCTTTTTATTTCAATAGTCGGGGCGATCAACAAARCATCTTCTAAAACTGTACTGTCATCAATAGTAATAGCTGTATTAGATTGTACTATAATATTCCCTTTAAGCACAATGTCGGATAAATGAATAGCGGCATCTTGCGCTATAATCCTTGTAGGCTCATTGAAAGAATTCAGATGAATGTCCCGCAATGAGACATCCAAAAACAGCATTTTTTCTTTATTGATTTGTCCTAAGCACAGCTCTTGTATATAAGTGCGATCATTCCAAATAGGAAGGTTTTCTGTACTTGCTTTTATTTGTCCATAAATAAGTTGTTCTCCATAATAAGAATGTCCACCAATATTTCCTCTTTTTACTTGTTTTCTAGGTAAAAACACCTCGCCTTGAATGTATGTATCACCAACCACAACAAGAGGGCGATTGTTATCTTTGAGGTACAAAGCTGTTTTTGATCTACTTTCCCCTCCTAACAATCCAATTTTAGTAAAACTGTTATTTTTAATAGTAGAGCGTAGGATTATTTTATCAAAAAGACCCCATCTGGTTCTGGTAAAATTTAATTTCTCCTCCAAAGCGTCATCCAATATAAGTTCTTTTGAAATATCCAGTACCCTTGGAGCATTGGCAATGCGTTTAAACCCTTGATYAGCATTAAAAATAGTTTGTTTAAAAAACAATGTTTTTATTTTGAACTGCCCCTGAATATACGTCAAGGTCAAAAAAGTAGCCAATAATATAGCAATGAGTAAGGCCATAAACACCACATATTGTAATGCTCCAGCTTTTAAGCGTTTGCTCAGTTTTTCTGTCATTTTTATATTCTATTGATTGACCCTCCAACAAGTATGAACCCTTCTTTCAAAGGTTAAACTTACTATCTGGATATTTATTTTTTTATCACCTTAGATTTCTCTCTATACCTTATTTCAATTTCTTTGGTATCTCCTCTTAATAAAGTAACAGTTTCATTAGTTTGACCAATTTTAAATAAATAAGCTCTCCCCTTAATTGAAATTAAATACACGGGAGTTTCCCCAGATGACTTTGGAATAATTAACCCAGTGTATTGTATGGAAGGAAACTGTATAGGAACAATAGTTTTTTTACTTTTCACTGTTCTCTTTTTCTTTTGAACCACTTTCTTACGTTGATTTTTCAAAAAAGGATCCTTGTAATTCAAATGAATCGAAAAAGTATCCAAAACCACACTGTTTTTAGGCATCAGAAAATTGTTAACATCATTCAATACCATTATTTTTTCATCAGGTTGCATTCCCTTATAAATACGATGACCTATAATTCCCCATATTAAAACCAGTGCTGCCACCAAAAAATAACGCCTGCTTTTATTTTTCATATCACATTTCCATTTACAAGTTTACTCTACTGTCAACTTAAATAACCAGCTTATTTCTCCTTTATTTCCCGCAGCATCAAATCCCTGAACTTTCCAATAGTACGTCTGGTTTTCAAGTGATTTTGTTAATGTTTTAGTGCTTGATTTTTCTTTRAATTTTAARTTTGTTAAGGCATCATMGGTATATACATAAATACTATCAAATTCAGCACTACCCTCTCCCGATTGTCGTTGCCATGAAAAAATAACGTCACCTACGGTTTTGGTACTTTCATGTTCGGGACTACTTAATATTGGTTTAGACGGATTGGTTGTATCAATAAGTACACTTCTAAAAGTATAGTCTGTATTTTCTGAACCATTTGTAGCATTTACTTGCCATAGATGCATTCATTGTTCAAATACAATGTCTTTTTTTAAGTCCGTAGTTATTATATCTTTTATTTTAACACCATCTGTAGTTGGTTTCCAAATCTGCAACCGGTACTCTTTAGCGTTCTCAACAGCTYCSSWTYSWAAGKMATSSWTGGNYYRRTKYKAMWYMAARTNCNMGCRWYWSSWGMAAYTNNMMRGARACTTTTTCNNNATYMKCMAWCAMAAKGKWTTCAGTCACTTCAAGTTCATGAGTTGTATAAGCGGTTTCATATCCTGAGTTTATTCCTTTTACCCTCCATTGAAAAGAGTTAACATCAAGTGCTTGTACAAATGAATTGCTTGAGATTAATGTATCTAACAGTATCTTATCCGCACTCACAAAATTAGGTAAAGCAATTTGAAGTCTGTAATCGGATGCACCGTTAATAACATTCCAATGGAAAGAAATATCTCCTTCTGTCAATGAGCTATTATTTGATGGTGCATTTAACAATACTGATTCTTTAGAAATATCTTCTTCATAAAATATTTCATCACAACCAACTACAAATCCTAAACCTAAGACTATTATAATTATTCCTTTTCTYATTTGCATGACTTTAATATTTAAAAGAGTGTTGATTACTTACAACGTTTTCATATTTTTTTGAACTCGCTTTACCACAAGATGTTCCCTGCGCAACAAAATTTCGTAAAATCACAGCACCTTTATTATTATCTCCCCAACAAAATGATAATTTTTTATATGAAAAAACAGTCGCATCGCTACAAGAAATAGTTTGTGCATTTCCATCTTCCAAATACATCCCTAAGTCCAACCCACCGTTGTTATTAGTAACTATAAACAAACCTTTAGAGTTTGCGCATTCTCTCATCCATTGAGAAGGCATTACCATAGCTGTTTCCATTACAATACTTGACTTAGGTTTTGATTTTATATAGTTCAATAATTCCAAATTCGTAGGGCTATTTAAAGCTTTTAACACGCCCACTCTATCTTTAACTGAAACCCTAATAAAGACCGGTTTTAACTCTAAAGAATCCACATATTTTAATGTTACTTTTTTGTTTTGTAATTTAGCTGCTTGTTGATATATTTTAAATTGAGATTTTGAAAAATCATGAACTGAAATATTTACAGCAATATTCTCTTTTAGTTGAACCCCTCCTAGTGGATAAAACTGAGATTTTAATAATTCATTTTTTTTTATTCCTATATCCACCAACTGCATGGATTGATTTGTTTTATAGACTAATTCTTTATCAAGCATCAAAGATCTGCAAGAGGTCAATAAGAATATTATAGCTATAGAGATTGCAAAATTTAATTGCTTCATTCTTAATTGGTTTTTAAATGTAAACATAATACTAAGACTCCATATATGCAATAATAACTGTCATTATTAAAAACCTCAATAAAACCGTTACTAATAGTTATGTATATCTGGGAACAGTTTTATTGGCGATTTTAAAGAGAGTTAGGTGAGTGGATAAGAAATCGAGTGTCATATTGTATTTGGCATGATTTGAACTTAACGAAGTGGAGTGTAGGAGTAACGTTCTAAAACATTAGTAAGTCGCAAAAGGATAATCCATATGGTTTTATCTGAAGATTATTTACGATTGAGTGTAGTCTTTCCCATCATTGGCTCTTGCTATAATTTAAAACTTTATAGTGTTATTAATAAGATGGTTATTTAAAAAGCCACTCAGTTCTGAGTGGCTTTTCTTCAATGTTAAATTTAAAGTCTAACGTTAATAGAAATTCAATAAAGCAATTAAGCTACAAAATCACCAACAGGTGTTACTAAAACACCAATTAATTGTGGGTTTCCAGCGGGGCTTGAAATTTTCACCGTCATTGCTCCACTATCCGAGAAAGTAACATCTGTAGAAGAACCTCCAGAACCAGAAGCTGAAAAGAAAGGCCAAACACCTGCATTAGCTTGCGCTTTAATTGTTTGTTGATCTTCATACGAATAAGAGGTCTCAGAAGTAATTGTAATGTCAATTCCATCTACTATAACTAAAGTATCTGTAACACGTTGCATATTACCATCTGTACCAAATGTAGTATCCCAAGATGGAGCTCCATTTTTYCAAACTGTATTATCTTTTGTTCCAAAAGCTCTACCAAAAGCAGCACTATTGTACCACGGTGTATAACCCTTTAAAATAGGATTAGTAGACGCCTTAGCCAATGGAGCACCAGGTAAAGTTGTTACATGTTTAAAAGAAGCTGAAATGTTTAATCCAGCAGAAGTAGCTTGTGTAGTTAATTTATCATAACTACCACCTCCACCAAAAGAGAAAATATCAAAGAATACAGACGTACTGGCTTTTGCCCAAGTATGAGTAACACTACTAGATGCAGTTTTACTGTTCATTGTAAAACTTTTTGCAGGAGCTGAAGTAATAGCATTGTTTAAATCTGCAATTGTTACATTGTACGCATATCCTTTACCAGCAGCTTGAGCTGAAGCAAACATTGTGTTAGCTATAGTTACAACATCATTGTAAAAAGATTCAATAAGAGATGCACTACAATTCATTTGAGAAGGCGCATTAATCATGGCCCATTTTTTAAATCCTTTACTCATTAGATTAGCACTGTCAAAGATATCATCTGGACAATCAGCAGAACCTAAATAAGTCATCCATTGATTGAAGTAATCCGCCATACAAGCTTCAAAACTATTGTCAGAAGCAGGCTTAAGGTTTCCTATTACTGCTTGATAATCCTGAGAAAAGTTATTACTTTGATTAGGATTATAATAATTGTTTACTGATTTTGGTGGAATAGCATCTAAGATGTTCCAGATAAATTCAGAAGTTGAACCAATCGATTGAGTTCCTTGATATAATTGAAAACTTTTAGGACTTAATGATAATCCAGCTACTAATGCGTTATACCATTGTTGTGTTAATGTTTCCATAGCTTCTCCTGCCGAAGAACTAACTACTTTTTTTACTGTTTTTAATTCAGACATTTTATAAAGTTTTATAATTTTCCTACTCTGTTAGTATGGTTTTTCGGAATCCTCCATTGTTCATTCAATGAACGACACAAATAGACGGATTTATCCAAAGTTATTTTAGAGTAGAAATTACCAAATAAATGATTACGTATTTATACTGTTTGAGAAAGCATTAAGTCGATGAGTGGATATGGTTGGCGATTGCATAAACGACTATTCCAACTGTGTTTTTGGCACCAATTTTCTCTAAAATTCGTTGTCTATGGCCCTCCACAGTTCGTTTACTTAAAAATAATTTGCCTGCAATTTCTTGATTGGTATGTTCTCGACAAATTAATTTTACAACCTCAATCTCTCGTGTAGACAATTCTATATTTGTACTTAATTTTGTTGTTTTAGATTTACTATTCATATATTGCATGAGCATCTCTTGATTGGTCTGAGTAAAATACACACCAGAATCATTAACGGATTCAATAGCAGTTACAAGTAGTTCCTTATTGGCGTTTTTAGGAATAAAAGCCGAAACGCCTAATTTAATCATATATCCTAAAACATTACTTTTGTAGTGAGAAGACAATATAATGATTTTTAAATCGGGGTGTTTTTCTTTTAAAATTTCAACCAACTCAAATCCGTCCATTGGTTTCATTTGAATATCTACCAAAGCAATATCAGGCATGCCTTTTTCTGGAGAATCTTCAAGCACATCAAGAAATTCTAAACCACTGTTGGCTGTTTTAATAACATTTATATGTATTACATTAGAAAGCAAAAGAGAGAGCCCTTCAACAAATAAGGCCTCGTCATCTACTAACGCTATATTAATAATTTTACTCATCGTTTTGGAAGTGCTATAATTAATTGTGACCCCTCGTCTTTTTTACTTTTCCATTTGCTAAATGCATTAATGGATTGTATTCGGGTTTCAATATTTTTAAGTCCCATCCCTTTTTGGAGAAGGTTACAATCAAAACCAACACCATTGTCAGATAAAATAATGGTAAGTAAAGCGTCTGTGTCTCTGATGTGAATCAACATTTGTGTTGCTTTTGCATGTTTAATCACATTACTTAAAAACTCTTGGATGATACGATATACTTGAACCTCAAAAGAAATGGGTCTTTTGTGATAATTATGATTTAATATTAATTGAACAGTAATTGATTCGTTAACATTTGAAATTAAAGCTTCAATTGTAAGAATTAAACCAAACTTCTCTAAATTGACAGGGTACAATGAATGAGAAATTGTTCTGGTAGCTTCAATTAATTCTGGAATTTGTTGGGCAATTATTTCTTTAGAGCGTTTATTATTCCATGTCTCTTCATTATTAATCCAAAGCGATAATATATTTAATTTATTACCAATGTCATCATGTAGAATTTCTGCTATCCGCTTTCGCTCGCTTTCTTGGACACTAATGTATTGTAAGGAGACTTCTTTTTGGTGTTCCAATTCGAGCTGGTGCTGCTGAGACTTTTCCTTCAATATTTTTTTTATGAAGGCTCTGTATACTAAAAAAACAAATGTTATGATTATCGATAGCACGATAATCATAACAATCATATATTTGATATTAACTACCATTTCCTTAGCTTGTAAAAGGTATAAATAAAGCTACCATATAAGATAGAAGAAAGGAGATTATTTATAATCCAGATAAAAATGTTTATTTCTGTTAATTGGTTCATCAATAAGAATAAAAATAAAGAGATGCCATAATAGAAAAATAAAGAGGCGTAAATAATCGATAATTGATTGTTTTTTTCTAGCTCTTTTAAATTTTTGATTAAAASRAYGGCYRCTAAACAAATAATAGTYAARYGAGARAWTATTTTACYAWWTCCAKTWGATGCATCATCATTAATAWACCATWRAATMGTAGTYTCAATAAARATGYAACCAGYAATTAGWCKCGTYATTATTTGCCATTTTTTAGYYGCTTTTAATTCTGTTAGAAAKAARCTAATTARTATAAAAAACTCWCCTGTAACGTAAAAAGGATAGAGATACTGTGTGGATTTACTCTTCAAGATATAAATTGAGAATTCTGAAATAATTTCTATTACTAAAATAAAACCCAAGTATATAATATACCATTGACATATTTTATTCTTCCATATTTGTTTATTGCTACTGCCGTATATAAAAGCAATAATCAATAGACAATAAGTTAAAATTATAGAAGTGTAGACATAACTAATCATCTACTCTTTAAAAGGGTGAAGTCTACTTCATCTATACACAAAGGTGGACAAGGGCGAGCCCAATCGTTAGTATTTGTGTTAGATGTTGTTTGATTGGTTTTTGTGCGAATAATTTCTCCATCACCAGTTTCATYAGCTATYGTTACAAAAAYTAATAWAGGTATYTSTGTYTGATAAATGGAAGARTATTTAAARCCAAATAAKGYAAYTACTTCACCTTGTTTTTCATCTTCTCTTGMTAAATCAGCAAAAGGTACSRYAAARGYTCTAAATATRTTTTTYCCTTYAGWTTYWTTASAYTCATAATAAAACCAATYTAAACATTCRTTTTTCCATTTTTCTATGTCTTTTACGGAAGCTYTTTCTGTAATARTAGGCTCGTTGTAAATTGGTAAATCAACYTCTTTCCARTAYTTAGTGATTTCTAAWTTTTTGGATARTGWTGTTTTTGATACRGWGGTTACCACATCTGTTTCAATTAATGTGATTTCGCCTTTTAAATCTGTYARWYTTGTTGTTAGGTAWSTATYWAGGTYAATTTCTTTTCCRYTCTTATYTARRGGWACAATRATYAAAATAAGTTGATCATTGTRYACACCARCATAARTATGRAARTTACTGTTTTKATTGTTTTYYTTTATCCARTCACAATCRTCTTGTGTAAAATTAAATACACCAGTAGGATTAATTATTTTTTTAATCTTTGAGAAGTTAGTTCTAGTTTCTTTCCATACATTAATTGCTTGGATGCATTTTTCTTTTGAAAGCATAATTTTATATTTTAGTTATATTAATTGCTTATTAATGAATTGGATAGATGGTTTTCTACATTGATGTATTTCTTACTTGTAATGGTTTACAACGTAGCGCGTATATCGCTAGTTGCGTATAAAAATACAAAAATATTTGGGATTTCCAAAAGTCGTTTTTTTTAATTTGCCTTCCTTAATGTTTTTAGGCAAGATTAAAAAAAGGGAGTAATTTGGCCATTTCACGGTGTTATACCTAGGTGTTCTGTACATTTTCCAATTAAAGGGCAAGAACCAATATTTGAAAATGTTTTATTTATAAAAGTAGAAAAGAATAAAAAAAATGCATGTGAAGATACTCATCAGCTAGGGACAGGCCTTAATTACACAAAATAACCACGATTAAATTTTCTGTTTTTTTCCGTCGTAWAAAATATTTTCAAAGAAGCTTACACTTTCAAATATGCCTATCCGTAAAGTTGTTCTTTTTTAGATAGTTTTCCTAGATATTGAGCTCTAAATCCACTTAGGTATAACACCTGTATATCTGCAAGTTTTTATGAAAATTGGCCATATATCTCTTTAAGCAACATGGTTAGGTGTCATATTAGATAACGATATTTGTTTATTTTATGTTTTAGGGTTGTATTTTTACCTATTCCCAAATACTTTTAAACCGACTCCCGCTAATTTGCGTACATATAACCGCATGTTTAGGGTCTCGATGTCCCAAATAATCTTGCATAATTCTTAAGTCTGCACCTTTGTTWACCATATAATAGCTACAGAAATGCCTTAATGTGTGCGGGTGTACATTATCTAGCTTTGCTTTTTTAGCTGCGGTCTTGATTACGTAATTAATTGTTTTTCTTGAGAATTGACCCATGAGTTCATTGATAAAAAGATAATCCTCCTTTTAATCTATTAATCCATATTAGGTTGTTTTCAAAGTTTATACTTTTAACCCGGAGGTTGATAAGTTCCGATACTCGTAGACCATGACGAAACATAATAAGAATCATTAAAGAGTTTCTAATGGGGTGCCGGTTTTTTTAGATGCCAGGATCAATTATTCCACTTCGTTTTCTGTCAAATAGAATTTTCCTTTTTCATGAAAATTAATGGGAAGGCCATTGTTGTTTTTCATACTTTAGACATTACTCCTGTTGATCGCATTTTAAAACTGTTTAAAATCACCAATTAAATCGTTCTCAAAGACACATAACTTTGGACAAAAGACTGATTTTGTCTAATGTTAGATATTGAATAAAAAACACACAAATGCATGTATGCATATCATCTTGTATTTTGTATATTTGGAAGACGATGTATGTAGGATCTACAGCATATTAAAAATTAAATTTAACTAAAAAAGTACGACTCTGCACTGTTGATATAATGAATATATCATCAAGATATAGAAAAAAGAACCAGCCGTAGAAATTGCACATTTGTTTTTTTCCAACAGACCACCTAAATGAAAACCAAAAGAGCATTTTTTTACCATCGCTAAAAAGAGACAATATGCAAATCACATACGACTTTGTATCAAATAGTAGTTCTGTTAGCTACATAATAACAATGAAAAAAGAAATTGTAGAATTATTCGCAAGACACTATGAAAGTAACAAAGAAATTCAAAGAATAACAGAATTTATTAAAGAAGACATCTCAGATAAAGGTACAAGAGTATATATGGACGGAGAAGATCTGTTATTTAAAAAAGTAGAGTTTCAAACTGATGATGGAACAAATTGTAGGAAGTGGATTGAAGGGAAGGAAAAGAAGTAAATGTTTCAAAAATGGATAACGAAGAATTATGGAGTTACATTTATGTAGAATATATTTTAAAAGGAGAGTTAGGTAAAATAGAAGAGTTCGGTTTTACAAAAGATGATATAGTAATAGCTCTATGTCAGATGACAACGATTAAAAGAGTAAATTTACATCCCAAATTTATTTTAGCTAGACAACAAACATGGAGACCATTCAAACATTTCACACAAGACAACAACAGCGCCTCCTGTTTGATTCGCAATACGACATATCACACTGCTACATCAATCATCTCTCATCCTTCTTGTAAATACGGAAATATCACATGTCTTGAAACCGTTAGATATAGTCAAGTATTCTACTGCTAATAAGTATTCAAACCTGTGATATTACTAGCTAGATTTTAATATCTCTATTATTTTTTTTCGCAAAAAACTACTAATAAAGAGAATAAAGCGAAAACAATTAATAAAACATGAAGATATTTGTAAATTCTATTTCTACTAAAAAAATCCCTATTGCTGTTTTTTTTCTTAACTTGTTTGTTAATTTTATTTAATTGAGAGGCATATTCAGACCTTGCTTTTTTTGCTCTTTTTTGATGCATTTTAATATAAACTCTAGTGTTATTAGCAAAAAGTATTGAGCATATATTTATTAAAATAATTAATACCAGAAGAAAACCACCTAGATAAACATTCTTTGCTCCAGGCGTCCCTCCTAAAACAAACAACTTCCCCAATCCAAACAAATAAAACCCCGAGCTTAAAGTAATAACGATATTACTAAAAATTTCTCTTTTTGTTTCTAATTTATCAATTCTTTCGTACTGTAATTGATGATACATTCTGAAATTCTCAAACTGTTGCTTTTTAGATATATTCATTTGTGTGCTTTTTTCTCATTTATAGAATTAATAAAAAAGTTTCTTATTAGTCGTACATTATGTAAAATAGATTAAGTGATATTCCAAACTGTGAACCATCAGTACGAAATGATTTTAGTAAATCGCAGAAAATTCTACTATTAAATGTTAAAACATAAGGGTTCACATCATCAGTAGGTTTCTGCTTTTACTTATGGGAAAAGGAAGTATTTATTATATTGATCATCCAATAAAAAGACTTCTAAAAGACACTGAAAAATTCTAGGGGTTACCCCCCCTTTAGGTTTATTGTTTAATTATAAATAATCGCACGTCCTAAATAATAATATCTATCATATTCATAACAGGAGTGTATAAATCAATAAGATTATTGCTTGAGTCTATACTAACAACTAAACTGTAWCGAGCTGAATTATTAAATTGTTGCAGAGCCTTTCTCGTTCTCCACCAGCCATTAACAGGATATATGGCTATAATATTTCTAGTAGCCAAATCTGCACCAGTTCCTTTCCATATATCTTTATGAATAGAGCCTTTATTTCTAACCTGACTTCCTATTAACCAACTCTCTCCTCCATACGAGCCACCATCTTCTTCTCTTCCTTCTCGATTCACTCTTTCCTTAAAATGTTCAATTGTTTCTCCAGAATTTATCATTTTAAATCTTAGACCATGAGATTGATAACTATAAGATTTACTATAAAGTTTAGCTCCAGGATTCGGTTGAATAAAATATGATAGGGTAATAGTTAATGTAACTTCATTATCGAACAAGCTTGTTAATACTTCAGTAGGCCACGGCAATTCGAAAAAATGCATGTCATTAGTTTTTACAACACTGCCATCAAGACGATATGGAGTAATTGTTTCTTGAGAAATAAGAGTTAATGAATTACTGGCACTTTTATGTGCTCTTTGATAGTTAGGAACTCCATAACCTACAGTTCTTAGTAAGCTTATTTTTTGAGATTTTGATAAATCTGATAAATTATTATTTCCTAACATTTCATTAGTCCATTCTGCTGAATGAATCATAAGGGCTTTTATCGTTTCAGGCCATAATGATTGATATTCAGTCAATAATTGTGAGGCAAATTTTGATGCTAACGCAGATGCAGCACTAGTATCTCCTGAACCAACTAAAGACTCTGTTCTAAAATTTTTACCCGTGGTCAAAACTCTTAAAGAATCTGGACTTATTAAACCATTGTTGGATATCCCTAAATTCCCTCCTTCTAGAACAATTTCTGGTTTTATTGCCCATATGTTTTCCCAAGAAATAGAAGTACTGTTACTTGGAGACATTCCACCACTATTTGCTAATGGAATACCACCTGGGAATTGTATTTGGTCTATAAATGTTTTTATTGTGTATGAACCTACAGTTAATGCATTAAAAGCCTGAGCAGGGTCATGTATTGATGAGATGAAATTATTGTTTGGATATTCTGATTCATTGTTAATTAAAACGTTCCCTCCAGATATACAAAACACAGATTTATCATTAGAAATACCACTTTCTCCAAAACAAATATTATCAACTGAACTTGACCAAGAAGATGGTCTTCCATAATCTCTACCATCATNAGAAGTTATAGCCATAGAATATACTCTTATATTTTGATTATTAAKAGTAATTGCTCTAGAAACTGCTTCCATAGTTACTGCTCCATACAACTCTGGGTGATGAGGATTGTTAGGGTGTATTAATTTAACTGACTCAAGAAAGTGATAGATTTCAATAGTCGTATTATCTTGTAAAATTTCTGTTAAATCACCATAAAGGCTTATACCTGCCATTTCTGTTCCATGCCCAAATCTATGAGTATCTGCTGTACCCCATTCTGGTTTAATAGAATCCATATTTCGTTCTGGTAAAAACTCTTCTAATAATGGATGCCCACGGTTTACTCCTGTATCNAAAAGACATATTATTACAGATTCTTCAGAAGTTCTATTTATAATTCTACTTTTTAAATCTTCAACCCAGTCACTTGCATCTTCATTATTTAAACTAGTAAAAAAATCTGCTGCTTCTTTCGGCTTTCTTAATTCTGCTAATTTGTCTGAATATAAAAGTGTAGATGAAAGCTGTTCCGCAGTTGATTTAACCATTCTTACAATATGCTCAGGAAAGACTAATCTTCTTTCYGCTACCAAAAGATTACTTTCCAATAGCTGGTTTATGGTTTCTAGATCTTCATTTACATCTTCTATGTAATTATCTCTTCTTAGCCATATTTCCCACCATACTTCTGTATGATACTCAGGAAAATCTATTTCTCGTTCTTGCCAAAAGGACTCAAGAGTGGCCTGTCGGATAATTTCGACATTATTTATTAATTTTTSATTTCTAGGGTTTCCTAAAGGAGTATTTTTACTTTCGTCCAAATAATCTTCAATTTTCTTCAGGAATTTTGAAATCCCTTTAGTATTTAGGTGAACACAAGCTCTATATTGTAAATGTTCAATTCCATCAATAATTATTTTTTCTAATTTGGAAGACATGAATTTAAAATCATGACTTCTCCCATCTTCAAAACCATCAAAAGCAAGCAAGCAATTTTTTTCGGATACAAAATCTAAATAAACTGAATCAGAGTCTATATCTTCTCTAAAAGAATTTACTGCATTCT
>JAESUW010000089.1 GCA_016760525.1 Labilibaculum sp. | reverse complement strand
ATTGATATTCTAAATGTCTTTTTGTCCTAGAGCCAGACGGGCTTTTCATTTTTTCTTGGATAAAAAACGAAACAAAAAATCATTGACAACATCCTAAATCACCCGTTACTAGTTCTATTGCTAAACAAAAAGAACTCGCTATGATCAAACAGCTTTTTGTTCTTAATACCCTCTTCACTAAACGGGACCTCGATCTCCGGACTTAATGTCAAAATTCCGTAATTAAACTCCGCTAATCCTGATTTGCAATCTGGGGTTTGGGAGTTTAGAATTTTTAATTTATCGAAAGAACCTCATCCCCCAACCCCTTCTCCTAAAGGCGAAGGGGAGTCTCGTTCCAAATAGAGATTAGTTCAAAGACAAGGTACAGAGCACCCTTACATCCAATTTTATCAATGAAAATCAGAATCTCAACACTCTATACCTGTACTTTATAAATTTAAAGAAGATGCTGAAATTGTTTTATATTTATAACTAATTGCTTTCGTGTATGGCATGCGTTAGGGGTAGAAGCGGATACCCCACAGTGAGGTACGAGCGAGGAGTAGCAGCAAATGACCCGACCCGAAGGGGAACGCCCAAAAGAAAATGAAATTTAATTGCAATATGGTGCAACAAATAAATGGGAGTGCTTGTCTACTCCATCAAAGATGAACGAAACCGAGCTGATACAACAGATTTGTAATGGCAATCCTCAAGCTTTCCGATATTTGGTGAAGCAATATGAGCGATTGGTGTTTCATGTAGCCGGAAGATTGTTGAATCAGCAGGAGGATGTGGAGGATGTGGCGCAGGAGGTTTTTATAAAAGTGCATAAGAAATTACCTGAATTTCGTGGCGATTCGAAGCTTTCAACATGGATTGCGACTATTGCCTATCGAGTATCTGTAAATCATTTAAAAAAACGCAAGCCCGATGTGGATATTGGAGAATCGCAATATGAGTTGATTCAACACAGCAGAGTTTCAGATGAAAATCCGGAGCAATTGACTCAAAAAAAGGAGTTAAAAGAGATGGTAAGGCAAATGGTTGACAGATTGCCGGCTCAATACAAAACGGTTTTAACCCTTTATCATTTGGAGGAATATGCTTACCATGAAATAGTGGAAATAACTGGTTTACCCGAGGGTACAGTAAAAAATTACATTTTTAGAGCTCGAAAGATGTTGAAGGAAATGGTGGCCAAAAGTGAACTTAGATTGATAAAGTAAGATCAGTTTTTAATGCTTTTACCAGAAAAAATAAAAATATTGAAATGAAAAATAGCTTTAACAAAGAATTGGATGATTTTAATGAGAATTGGGATCTGGACGAGCTGAAGCTGATTGATGAGCTGGTAAAGGATAGCCTTAGCCAGGATTTTTCAGTTACGATTCCAGAGGGTTTTGCAGATTTGATTACCGAAAAGGTAGAAAAGAGAAAATCTGTTAGAGAGGCTTTGTTGCGTTTGTTAATGATGACTTTAGGATACGTGGGGATACCAGGGGTCACTTTTGGACTGCTTTACTATTTAAAATCATCGAAAGTAGATATAATACTCGATCTGGTTTTCACTTACAAATTTCCTATTCTGTTTGGTGCACTTTGTATTCTTTCTATTCAAGTAGCCGATGTATTTCTGCTTAGTCGCACGAAAGATCAACTGGATGAATAGATTAGAAGAACCTCATTCCCCAGCTCCTTCTCCTATAGGTGAAGGGGAGCTTTGCACCAAATAAAAATTGGATCAATATTTTGTTTATATTCACAAATAAAATCGAAGATGCGTTCTCTTCTCCCTCAGAAGAAGGATAGGATGAGGGAATAAATGAAATGGGACAATCTGCTATTGGATTGCCCCATTTTTTTTCGCTTTGTAAAACAACTCTGGCAGGTATGCTGTCAGGTCAGTAAAAAATTATTCTACCTCGTAAACCGGAATTCTGCCAGGGGTCCACGGTGCTCCTGTCTTTTCCAATTCCATTTCGAGCCACTTCATTTGCTTTGCAACAGCGTGTAATCTTGCCAAGGCAACAGGAAACTCTTCTTTTAAAATTTCGAATTGCTCTTTTTGAGTTTGAGTTACACCCGATGTGCTGGCCCAATGTGCGCCCACAATTGAACCAATTCGGTTCGATATTGGAATTTGTGCCGGAGGAATTTCCTCGCCACTTGCACGTGCTTCTACTCCATTAAACAGGAAGTTAATTGCATCTATTTCCTGTTGCAGTTCTTTAACTTTCACACTCAAATTAATGGCTGCACCCGGAGTTTGCAATAAAGCCATTCGGATGGCATTAATTTTAGCTTTGTAAGTATTGTTTAGCTGTGTGCTTCCCTGAATTGCTCTCGACATTTTGCCCACCTTTTGTTGGAAAGCAACCAATTGGGCACGATTCTTAGCTGGTAATGTTGTGTTGTTTAAGGTTACGGCCTTAAAAGAAACAGCATCTGCCAACAATTTATACTCTCCATTGCTAACCATTCCCATTTCAACCTGATAAGATCCCGGCATTGCCAACATACCCGATTTTGCTTTTTTAGTTGGTTTAAACTTGCTGTCTTTTACCGGACTGAGTGACTGATAACGAAGATCCCAATGGGTTCGGTTAATTCCTTTTTTAGCGCTGGCAGTTATTCTTCGAACTTCATTTCCATCCATATCTTTTACTACAAAAACAAGGTATGGAGCAAGTTCTTTAGCCTCATTTTCCATCTCTTTCCAACTTGGCTGTGGAATATAAGAACCTGCTTTAAAAAGCTCTTTTTCCTTTTCGTTACGGATTTGCTTTGCCGTTTTAGGTACTTCTTTTAAATAGTAGGTAAAAGCAGCGCCAAAGGTAGGATTTGGAGCTGTAAAATAGGTGGCTCCCATACTTCCCTTTCCTCCTTTTTGAATGTACATTAATGCATCTTTTACAGGGAAAAGCTGAGCATCTTTCTCAATCATTTGAGATGTTACGCTTCGCAGGGGCGAATAATCATCTAAAATGAAGAAGCCCCGACCAAAACTTGCTGCAACCAAATCGCCTTCACGCTTTTGAATTGTAAGATCGCGAACGGCAATGGTTGGCATACCTGATTTTAACTGAACCCAATTTATTCCTTCATCTTTAGTGAAGAACACGCCAAATTCTGTTCCAACAAATAACAATTGAGGATCAATAAAATCTTGCTCAATGGTGTGTACCGTTCCATTCTCAGGAAGATTTCCGGCAATGTTAAGCCAAGTTTTACCTTTATCGGCACTCTTTAAAATGTAGGGTTTGAAATCATCGCGCTTGCGATTATCAAAAGATGCGTAAATTATATTTTCGTTATGCTTCGAAGGCATTAAATCACTAACGTATGTGTACTGCGGAATTCCGGGGAATGAAGAATGTTTAGTCCACTGATCACCACCATTTTCGCTAATCTGAATCAATCCATCATCGGTTCCAACATACAACAGGTTCTCTTTAAAAGGAGATTCTGCCAATGAAATTATGGTTCCGAACTGAGAGGTTGACACATGCTTTTTCACTGCATCGACCGACCAATATTTACCCATTATCTTAAATGAATCACGATCTTTACCAGTTGTTAAATCACCACTAATTGCTTTCCATGAGTTTCCTCTGTCATCACTCTGAAGTAGAATATTTGCACCAGCATACAATCTCGTGTTTTTGTGATGACTTAGAATTAAAGGAGCATTCCAGTTCCACTTGTAGGCTTTTACACCTTTAGGCTCTCTGGCTTTAATATTAATTTTCTCACCACTTTTTTTATCGTAACGATACAAATTACCATACTGATATTCGCAATAAACAATATTCGGATCTGTTGGATCTATTTGAGCCCAAAAACCATCACCGCCCAAAATTGGATCCCAATCGGCATTGGTAACTCCTTTTTTACTGATATTTTGAGAAGGTCCGCCAAGGGTATTATTATCCTGAGTTCCTCCGTAAACATTGTAAAATGGCAATGCATTATCAACCTGAACGCGGTAGAATTGAGTAACAGATAGATTGCATTTAAATACATAGGTTTCACCTGCATCGAAACTTTCATAGATTCCACCGTCTCCGCCAATCATGAAGTGATTGGTATCAGCCGGATCAACCCAAATAGCGTGATCATCAACATGGCGATCTTTTAATCCCATTTGAGTCCAGGTTTTTCCTCCATCTTCGGTAAAGTGTGTGCGTGTTTCAACAGAATAGACTTTATCTGCATTAATCGGATCACAATAAATCTCATTGTAATATTGTCCGCTGCTTACGTGACTACTCATTTTCGTCCATGATTCTCCTCTATCTGTAGAACGGAAAAATCCACTTTTATCTTCGGCAGCCTCAATAATGGCATACACATAATTGTGATTCACCGGCGAAACAGCAATTCCCATTCCTCCCATATCAACACTTGGCAATCCAGATTTTAGTTTTCTCCAATTCTCACCGCCATCAGTCGATTTGTAGATTGCAGATTCCGGTCCTCCATTAATTTTTGCATGAACATGACGACGACGTTGCTCCGATGTGGCATACATGATATCTGGCTCAACAGGATCGATTATCACATTATTAACACCCGTGTTTTCACTGATTTCCAATACCTTTTTCCAGTTTTCTCCACCATCTGTTGTTTTGTACAAACCTCTATCGCCTCCAGGTCCCCAGGCAGATCCTTCTGCTGCTGCAAATACAATATCCGAATTACGCGGATCGATAACAATTCCTCCAATATGACGAGATTCTTTCAAGCCCATGTTCTTCCAGCTTTTACCGCCATCCATGGTTTTATATACTCCATCGCCATAGCCTAAAGCTCTTTGATGATTGTTTTCTCCGGTACCTGCCCAAACTACATTGCTGTTATTCGGATCCATAGTCACGACTCCAATGGAATAGGATCCATACTTATCGAAAACCGGTTTCCATGTGGTTCCATTGTTTATGGTTTTAAAAATATTACCACTGGCAATTCCCACATAATACTCGCTATGGTTATTTGGATTTACAGCAAAATCGGCAATACGTCCTGAGGTAGTAGCCGGTCCTATACTTCTAAATTTTAATCCGCTAAGCAAACTCGAGTTAATTAATGTGTCAATTACTGGTTCTGTGGTTTTCTTTTTTGCCTGAAGAAAGCCCGGCTGTATTAACATTCCTGCCAGCAACAGGAAAAGGCCCGATCGTTTCAAGCCATGTGTGAAGGTGTTCATTCGGTTTGTTTTAAGATGAGATTAGCCGAATAAGATCAAACCTAAGCGACCAATAATTTGTGTGCATTGTTTACATGATGAATTTACAAGAATTAGCACTAAATTCCAATTTCGATATTTGGGTATTGAAAAGCCAACTTAAACTTGGAATCCAATTTTGTAGAAATAAAAAAATCCGATTCTTTCGAACCGGATTTCAATAATTTATCTCTTTTTACCTCGCAGCCAAATTCTTTCTCCAGGCTCCACTTTATAATTCTTATTTACTCTATTAATTTTTTGAATCCGTTTCAATTTCACACCATATTCCTGCGAAATGCTGTAAAGGCTTTCTCCAGCTTTCACCCTGTGAAAATTATATCCACGAGCGGCTTTCCTTCGTTTATTATGCAGATATAATCTCTGGTTAAGTTGTAAAATGTAATTATTAGGAAGATCATTATACTTCAACAGTTTCTTTCTACTAACACCTAAGTTTTTTTCAATGCTATAGAAGGTATCGCCTTTTCTTGTATTGATATAATGAACTCCGTTCGCAATTTCTAATCGTGCACCAAACGGATCAATTTCTAAATCAGAATCAATATCTGCCAAATAGGTTCCTGTAGGTCTTTCAACAATAAAATCATCACCTTCTCCCTTTATATCCAATCGATGCAATTGCTCTTGTTCAATAATCTTTATCAAAAGATGAGCATATTTGGGATCTGTAGCATAACCTGCCTTTTTTAATCCATGTGCCCAACGTTTGTAATCATCAGAATTGTATTTAAACAAAAAGGCGTAACGTGAACGTGTTGTTAAAAATTTAGAATGATCTTTATATGAATCATACGCATGCTTATACTTTCGAAAGCACTCATTTCTGCGATCATCATCCATTTTCATGCTCGGGCCTTTCCAATCGTGACACTTAATTCCGAAATGGTTATTGCCTTTTGTAGCCAGCAATGAATTCCCATTTCCCGATTCAAGTAATCCTTGAGCCAAGGTAATACTGGCCGGAATTCCTGTTCGCTGCATTTCACGAACCGCTAAATCTTTATATTTATGAATGTATTCCTTTCGGGTTAATCCTTTTGCAAAAACAGATGTACTAACAATAAAACTTAGTACGATGTATATAATAACTTTCTTCATTCAGCTTAGGTATTTTGAATCGTGTGTGAAATATGGGAAATCAATCTATTTATGTATATATTAGCAACAATTCCCAAAACAACCATAAAAATATAACAATCCTGTTATCCTCCGTTACTTTAAACAAAAAATTTAATTAACAATTTGTTTCTAATGTATAGAAACGCCTATTCTTACTTGTTTATTCAATAGATCGTTAGATATTTAGACATGAGATATTAGATTGATTTACAACATGCTTATTTTTAAACCTTTTACGCCGAGACACCCTTCAGGTGTATATCTTTGCAAATCAGACATTTACGAAGCGTTGGCAAACTATTATTATTAATAATTATTGAAAAAATGTTTAAATTTCAGAAAGTATTGATTTAATTGTCATTTGAAATGGATAAACGCATTCATTTCCTGAACCGGGAATACGAATCATCCTTTAAACAATATGAGCAAAACAGACCTATAATGAAGAAAATCCAAATAACTACAACTGTATTCGAATATAATTCGATAGATGAATTATCTCCGGAAGAACAGGAATTGGTTAAAAATGCCAAAGAAGCGGCTCACCGTTCCTATTCTCCTTATTCAAAATTTAGTGTAGGTGCGGCCATTTTACTTGAGAATGGTGATATGGTTCAAGGGAATAATCAAGAAAATTCAGCCTATCCATCTGGCCTTTGTGCCGAGCGGGTTGCTGTGTTTTATGCCAATTCAAAATTTCCTGATGTACCCATTAATGCAATTGCGATTACTGCTCGTACCAACGGCTCATTTTTAGAAAACCCAATTCCGCCATGTGGATCTTGCCGACAGGTATTGCTTGAAACAGAAGAAAGATACAAACAGCCAATCAAGTTGATATTGTATGGTGAAAAAAAGATAAGAATTGTAAAAACTATAAAAGAAATGCTTCCCCTGTATTTTGAAAAAGATATGCTGGATGAATAACAAAAAAAGGTCGATGCACTGTGCATCGACCTTTTATTATTTCGTGTTATCTTAAACTAATTTATCCAATTCTCTCCAAAGATTATCGTTCTGAGGAATCGGAGCAACAATTCTAACTGGCTCCTGCTTTACCGGATGAATAAATGATATTTCTCTTGCATGCAAGCCAATTTGCCCACCCGATTTAGCGCGGGGAGCTCCGTACTTTACATCGCCGCGAATTGGAACTCCAATTTTGGCCAGCTGTGCACGAATCTGATGATGACGACCGGTATGTAATTTTACCTCTAGCAAGAAATAATTCTGAGAACGAGTTATTAACTTGTATTCCAATGTAGCTTCTTTAGCTCCTTTTTTGAGTTTATCGAAAACATTGGTTCTGTTCTTCTCCTCGTTTTTCAACAAAAAGTGAGTTAAAGTTTCCTCTTCCAGTCGTGGACACTTTAGCACAATTGCCCAATATAACTTACTAATTTCCTTATCTTTTTGCTGAAACATCATGCTTAAGCGAGTTAAAGCCTTGCTTGTTTTAGCAAATATAATAACACCACTCACCGGTCTGTCGATACGATGCGGTACACCTAAAAATACATCTCCAGGTTTGTTGTACTTCTCCTTGATATAGGCTTTCACCTTATCGCTTAAAGGTTCATCGCCTGTCTTATCACCCTGTACAATATCACCACACTTTTTATTTACTGCAATTATATGATTGTCCTCGAATAATATATCCAATTGTTCTTTCGCCATTGGTCGTCTTATTTATTTAATTTTCAAATGAAAGCGCGCAAAGATAAGAAAAAAGACTTGATACTTTGAATTTCCCCCTTGTCCTTATGCTTTAATACTGCTCTCTTTCATTTGGGAAATCTTTCGATTTCACATCACCAATGTAAGTTTCAACAGCTCCTTTTATTTCGGCGAACAAATTGTGATATCTTCTTAAGAAACGAGGTGAAAACTCCTGAGTAATTCCCAGCATATCATGAATTACCAAAACCTGACCATCAACACCGCCACCGGCACCAATTCCAATAATAGGAATGCTAACACTCCCGGCAACTTTCGTTGCTAATGCAGCTGGAATTTTCTCCAACACAATCGCAAAACAACCAGCTTCCTCAAGCATTTTAGCATCTTCAATCAACTTTTCAGCTTCCTCATCTTCTTTGGCACGAACTGCATAGGTTCCAAATTTATGAATAGATTGAGGAGTTAGGCCCAAATGTCCCATTACAGGAATTCCTGCTGATAAAATTCGATTTACCGATTCCAAAACTTCACGTCCTCCCTCTAATTTTACAGCATCTGCACTTGTCTCCTTCATTATTCGAATGGACGAATTCAACGCTTCTTTTGAGTTTCCCTGGTAAGTTCCGAAAGGCAAATCAACAACTACCAAAGCTCGTTGCACAGCTCTAACAACCGATGCACCATGATAAATCATCTGATCCAATGTAATTGGCAAAGTTGTTTCATGTCCGGCCATTACGTTCGAAGCCGAATCTCCAACCAGAATTACATCTATTCCTGCTCTATCAACAATTGTTGCCATAGAGTAATCGTAAGAAGTAAGCATTGAAATTTTCTCACCCTTCAATTTCATTTCTGAGAGTACATGCGTAGTTACTCTCTTAACAAATGCTTTATGGATTGACATTTTTTTTAAAATTTTGATATTAGTTTGGCTAATTTTGAATTACAAAGGTATAAAAAAGCCCAAAATAACAAGTTCCAAGTAAAAAATTTAAGAATCGATCAGGAAGGGAAATCCTGCTTACGATATCATACTTGCTGTCTTTTTGGCAGAAAACATGTCATTAGTTTGCTTAAAAATTTACCTCCCGATGTCAGAATTACATTTCTTTTGGCAAAATCGGTAATGGCACAACCTTTGATAAAATGATATCGGATGAAACAAACATCCCAAACAATTAAAATAATTTAGAACATTAAATAAATATTAAAAATGGGTAAAATAATTGGAATTGACTTAGGAACTACTAACTCTTGTGTTTCTGTAATGGAAGGTAACGAGCCTGTTGTTATTCCTAATAGCGAAGGTAAAAGAACAACTCCATCAATTGTTGCTTTTATAGAAAACGGTGAAAGAAAAGTTGGTGATCCTGCAAAACGTCAGGCTATTACTAATCCTACAAAAACGATTTCTTCTATCAAGAGATTTATGGGCGAAACTCACGATAACGTAAGTAAAGAAATTAGTCGTGTTCCTTATAAAGTAATCAAAGGTGATAACAACACACCTCGTGTACTTATAGATGATCGTAAATATTCTGCACAAGAAATTTCAGCTATGACTCTTCAGAAAATGAAGAAAACTGCTGAAGACTATTTAGGACAAGAAGTAACTGAAGCAGTAATTACTGTTCCTGCTTATTTCAACGATGCACAACGTCAGGCTACAAAAGAAGCTGGCGAAATTGCTGGACTTGTAGTTAAGCGTATTATTAATGAGCCAACAGCAGCTGCATTGGCATATGGTCTTGATAAGAAAGATCAGGATATGAAAATTGCTGTTTTTGACCTTGGTGGTGGTACTTTCGATATCTCAGTTCTTGAATTAGGAGACGGTGTATTCGAAGTAAAATCAACTAACGGTGATACTCACCTTGGTGGTGATGATTTCGATCAGGTGATTATTGACTGGTTGGCTGAAAGTTTCCTTGCAGACGAAAATATTGACTTGCGTAAAGATCCAATGGCTCTTCAGCGTTTAAAAGAAGCTGCTGAAAAAGCAAAAGTTGAACTTTCCAGTTCTACCAGTACTGAGATCAACTTGCCATACATTATGCCAGTAGATGGTATTCCTAAACACCTTGTTAAATCATTATCTCGTGCACAATTCGAACAATTGTCTGATAAATTGATTCAAGCTGTTCTTGAGCCATGTAAATTAGCTCTTAAAGATGCTAGTATTTCGACTTCAGAAATTGACGAAGTAATTTTAGTTGGTGGATCAACTCGTATTCCTGCTATTCAGAAACTAGTTGAGGATTTCTTCGGAAAAGTTCCTTCAAAAGGAGTTAATCCTGATGAGGTTGTTGCAGTTGGTGCAGCGATTCAAGGTGGTGTTCTTTCTGGTGATGTTACAGATGTACTTCTTTTAGATGTTACTCCTCTTTCATTGGGTATTGAAACAATGGGAAGTGTAATGACACGCTTAATTGAGTCGAACACAACTATTCCTACTAAGAAAACTGAAACTTTTACAACTGCTGCTGATAACCAGCCTTCTGTAGAAATTCATATTCTTCAGGGTGAGCGTCCAATGGCTAATGGTAACAAAACAATTGGTCGTTTCCATTTGGATAGCATTCCACCAGCACCTCGTGGAATTCCTCAAGTTGAAGTAACTTTTGATATTGACGCGAATGGTATTCTTCATGTTTCTGCGAAAGACAAAGGAACTGGAAAAGAGCAAAGTATTCGTATCGAGGCTTCATCGGGATTATCTGATGCAGAAATCGAAAGAATGAGACAAGAAGCTAAAGAAAATGCTGAAGCTGATAATGCAGCTAAAGAAAAAGTTGATACTTTGAACAAAGCTGACAGTATGATTTTCCAGACTGAAAAGCAATTGGCAGAGATCGGCGATAAACTTCCTGCTGACAAGAAGCAACCTATCGAAGATGCTTTAGCTAAATTGAAAGAAGCTCACACAGCTCAAGATCTTGATGCATGTAATACAGCAGTTGAAGAGTTGAACACTGTATTCCAGGCAGCTTCTCAAGAAATGTACAACGCGCAGGCACAAGATGCTAAAGCTGGTCAACCAGGAGAGGAAGCTCATGCTGATGCAGGTGCTAAGAAAGATGACGAAGTTACTGATGTAGACTTCGAAGAAGTGAAATAATTCAACTTCAGATAAAATCAAATGGCGGTCAAATTAATTGACCGCCATTTTTTATTCGTAAAGATCCGATCCAATATCAACACACAGCATTTTCGTAAGCTAATGTAGATTAGAGCATGAGGTACAATGCTATATATCACAGCCAAAATCTCATCGAATAATTCGGATGAATATATTTCATTTTTCACTCACCTTTACTCTATTTTCGAGGTTCTTTTTCAAAAAAAAAGCTATTTTCGCAGACTACTATTATCAATTCTATGAAGAACAAATTTACAGTTGGCAGTTTGTATGCAGGTGTTGGAGGAATCTGTTTGGGTTTTAAAAACTCAGGCTTTTCGGTTTCCTGGGCAAATGAGTACGACAAAAATGCTTGCATTACCTATCGTGAGAATTTTAAACACAAGCTGATTGAAGGAGATATCATGGAAATTGATATTAGTTCATTAAAAAAAGTAGATGTTCTTGCAGGCGGTTTTCCTTGTCAGCCTTTTTCGGTGGCCGGATATAGAAAAGGCTTTGATGATAACAGAGGAAATCATTTTTTTAGAATGCTCGATTTTGTAGACGAGATAAGACCTAAAGTTTTATTCTTCGAAAATGTAAAAAATCTGCTTGGGCACGATAAAGGAAATACTTTTAAAGTGATTCAGAACGAAATTGAAAAGAGAAACTATTCTTTTCATTCCAAAGTACTAAATACAAAAGATTACGGAAACATTCCGCACAACAGAGAACGAATTTTCATTATTGCGTTTGATAAAGATGTGTATCCTGAGAATTACAAATATTTTGATTTTCCCGCAAAAGAAGAATTAACAAAGGATGTAAAAAGCGTTTTCTTAAAAGATAAAGTTGATGAGCGTTTTTATTACCGGAAAGACAAATACATGTTTGAGATGCTGCAGAACGATATCACAAGAGATGACACAGTATATCAATTCCGAAGACAATATGTGAGAGAAAATAAATCGAATGTTTGCCCTACTTTAACGGCTAATATGGGCACAGGCGGACACAATGTACCTTTAATTAAAACAGAGTTCGGAATCAGGAAACTAACACCAAAAGAGTGTTTTAACTTTCAGGGCTTTCCTGAGACTTATATTTTACCCGAAATTGCGAACTCWCACTTGTACAAACAAGCCGGAAAYTCGGTTAGTGTTCCGGTTATCCARAAAATTTCGGAAAATATACTGAAAGCAATTAATGGAATAGATTGTACAAYARGTAAYAATTAAAGCTTYTSTAATTCWYCAAGCANGAAANTCAAAWTCTTTYAAATCMCCACATTGRATGTAATAATTAYTTGCATCCATYTTTATTTTGCCGTTTAAAAGMGAATTTTGAGGCAATAGATAYCCTTCTTCAATAATGTGTTTGAYRGTTTCCTGYGTRCARACWCCRGCAAAATCGAAAGWMYAWTCYTCAYYYARTATYAWYTCTTTCAAYWSMYCAWKRKYAATCTCGTTKGCATAAAARAGCTKCTTYYYYTKWAGYANACTTYTTAAGNTCTGGYTTAATTCTWACCAGTAAAAAGAAATCRTAGTYTTKACWSGAAGWAKWATCWAWATTWGGAATRTATTCYCCTYTWTCRTTCCAATCTTTTGTTTCGAGTAGTAAGAGGTTGGAAAAAAATGCGGCCGACTTAATATTGATTTTTTTTTCGCGATACTCTAAATCCGCATCGTCCCAAATGCCTTCGCCATAAATTCCAGTATCAGGTTTATCAATACCAGTAAGGCCTCTTTTCAGCAACTCGTTATAAGTAACAAACTCGGCTAGTTTTCCTTGAAAAGTATTCGCAAACAATTCCCCGTTTTTCCTCTGGTGCTTACCTCCCGAACGCTGATTTCGATGATGCCCTTCACCAAACACCATATTCCAGGCAAAATCAAAACAATCTGCAATTACACTGCAATCAATTGCAATTTCTTTAAAGTCTCTTTTATTCGTTATAAAATATTCAATAGAATTTTTAAGCTCTAATTTCATTATTTTAGTTTAAGAGAATTGGCTTATCAATTCGCCGAGTAGGCAAACCGATTAAATTTATTTCTTTATATTTTGAACAAAGCAATTTTAGTGACTTGCTGGTGTTTATTAATTGTACTAAAATTCAAACTGTTCGTCAACACCCATAACAATTTAGCTTTTGCTACCTGCTTTTTTTATAATCCAATTACGAGAAATAAAATAACAAGAGCTATTGAAATAGATCCAACAACATTCTTTTTCTTCCTATTGTAATATTTTCTTCTCCTTATTTCTATTGTTGATATTATAGCATTTCCAACATTAAAACCCGGTAAAGGTATAAGGTTCAAGATCCCCAATAAGATCAGGTTAAAAGATAAAATTATACCATATCCGTATATATTAGTCGATTCTGCCACGGCAAAAAAGCCTCCAACTTTTTGAATACCTTCAGGACTAGGATTCATAAAGACCATCGCTTTATTCCATAGCATTTTAAATTGAGCCACTACATCGGAGAAATTCTGATTTACAAAAGTGGCATTGACAAACTTAGTTTGGTCTCCCTTGCTCATGATGGGTCTAATGAAGTCGTGACTAGAACTTTGTAGTATAGCTGATATATCATTCCTATTTAAAACCATGTTTTTAAGTTTACCATTCATAGCAGTGCGAATTTCAACATTATCATTAACCATTAAAATA
>JAESUW010000143.1 GCA_016760525.1 Labilibaculum sp. | reverse complement strand
ACAATGTTGTTCCGCCCGTAGTAAGGAGGTTGAAATCCGGTCCTTTAGGAGGAGATCAGCAACTTGGCGCAATGATTGCTGAGCAAAAAGTAAATATGTTAATCTTCTTTTGGGATCCGATGCAGGCACAGCCACACGATGTGGATGTAAAAGCATTATTAAGAATATGCGCACTATATAATATCGTAACAGCAACAAACAGATCAACAGCTGATTTTGTTGTCTCAAGTACATTGTTCCATCAGGATTATAAACCAATTTTAAAAGATTATACGACTTACATAAAACGCCAAATTGATTAGTTTTTTAGTTTAAAGCAGATCGAGAGATCGTATTTAGAATAAAATAGTCATTTTTGTGAATGATACATTTGATTGCAATTTATTCCAATATTTTATTGGAAAGTTTTTGTTTTGAGAAGGTAAAATCCCGGCTGATTTATTCGAAGTTCGGACGTGTATATGACCATTTCATTATGGATTTAAGAAAGAGAACTTAAACGATTGAGAAGCAGGTGGATTTGGGATTCATTTTAGATGAGCAGGCACCTGCAATACCTGAAGCATTAATAAGTTTTGTTAAGCCATGAAAAAATACGTTCAGATTACTGAAGATTTGAAAAATGCTTTGAAACAAAAGGGAAAGGTTTCAAATTAATTCCCGGTTCAGCTAGAGTATGCAATTGGCCATTGCAAGATTGCATTGAACAAATTGCGGGAACATGTTATACCATTTTATAGACAAATTTACACACAGGTATAATGCCGATATATATTTAAAAATCAGTGATAAACGAAGTGAAATTAGTGAGTAATTTTAAATACTAATCGGTATTATTAAGGAAGGATTCCCGGATAAAGCTTCAGAAATCTACTTTTTCAAAAAAATCAAACCAGAAGTATACAGTAAAATGTTATTCTATCAGGCAGCCTTTGAACTGGAAAGTTTTCGAATGATAGCAAACATGGAGGCTTACAAAAAGCATTTGGGGACAGAAATGGGAAAAATAGCTGAATACTTTGAAGAAAATCATGTCAAGGTTCAGTATTACCGTTGTAATTTTAAGCATCTGGATGAAAAGTATTTTACCCGTAATGAACCGGATATTCCTGTTCAGTTGAAAAATCACTTTTCGCTGATCGATGAAGCCTTTTTTACCTGGCACGATCATACCTTCTCAGTAATTATGGCTTTTGATTTACTCCTGGAGCATATTCGTAAAGAATTGCGAAGCCTGAATTCCGGAAGCGAGTTATTATTATCGGAAGAAAAGTCACAAATGCATTGGACAGGAAGTAAGGTAGCCCTTGTCGAATTAATATATGCTTTGCAGGGAAGCGGTATGATCGATCACGGAAATGTTGGCATTAAAGAACTTGCAAGCCGGTTTGAATGTCTGTTTAATACCGATTTGAAAGATTATTACCGTTCCTGGATCGAGATCAAACAGCGAAAAATAGAACCAACCAAATTTATCGATCTGTTGCAAACAGTATTGCGTTCGAGGATTGAAGAATCCGGGAATTAATTTAAATTATTTTGAAAACCATGTTTAATATCTTTGTAATTGTAGTAATTATGAATGAATGAATGAATGAATGAATGAATGAATGAATGAATGAATGAAAATGATCCCGATTGGGATACTCTTAAAATATAAAAAGCGTTAGCTTTTTATTCTTGCTTCTAAAAACGCCAAATAATTAAAATGCAACAAGAATAATGAGATGACGCTCACGTTTGGCGTGGGCTATTCTTATTTGTTGCATGGGTGATTGGCGTTACCTGGGAGCAGTAAGTTA
The DNA here is from genome assembly GCA_016760525.1 of Labilibaculum sp. Classification (GTDB taxonomy): domain Bacteria; phylum Bacteroidota; class Bacteroidia; order Bacteroidales; family Marinifilaceae; genus Labilibaculum. Next base: position 12,041 of record JAESUW010000143.1, on the reverse strand, counting down.
TGGCTCCACGCCTCTTTGTTTACACACGCATTGCTGTTTTTAATCTGACAAAATTTATTGAAATGTTATTTAATCATCCAAAGTTTTGCGGGAATGCCGATTTGGTATTCGTAATTGCCCAGTGTCCTTTTGATTCTCTTGTAGATAATTGTCCCTTTCGTCCATATTATATGCTTCGAAATGAAACATTACAAATTCAGGAGTTACTCTATATACCACAAATTAAACTTGATGAAATGAGAGATTTTCACCGGAAGTGTTTTAAGAAACAAATTCAGAACAAAAAGGTGAAACTGGATAAAGACTGGAATTATGCAAGTCCAATATTTGAAAAGTAATTTCTGTTCATCAATAAATAATACCCAGTATGGGAAAGAGCTGTGAAATAATCAGTTTAAAGAGTTGCAATTTGTGGTCAAAGTCATATTGTTTCATTTAAACCAGAATCTTATGCCAACAGAAATTGTAAGCACCGATGATTTGCGGGAATTCAAAATAGAATTACTCGACGAATTCAAAAAAATCTTAAAAGAACATCACGGACAGCCTTCCAAAAAATGGTTAAAATCCTGTGAAGTCCGTGAATTGCTGGGGATCTCCCCCGGAACCCTCCAAAACATGAGAACAAACGGGACACTTCCTTATGCCAAAGTAGGAGGAGTGATGTTCTATGACTATGAAAATATCAAAGAAATGCTGGCAAAAAACCAGATAAAAAGTCGTTTTCCTATTTCGAGGTTTAAATGAATTACATCCGGCATCTGAATGGGTTTTTTCAACACCTGGAGCAGGATGAAAGAATGACAGTATATCACATCAGCCTGTACCTGTCCTGTTTCCAGCTATGGAATTTGAATCGATTTAAAAATCCATTTTCAATTAGCCGAACGGAAATGATGAGACTTTCCAGAATAGGCTCAGTAAATACCTATGCCCGTTGCATGAAACAACTCCACGCCTGGGGATATGTTGAGTATTCTCCTGCTGCAAATTTACATTCCGGCAGTATTATTAGCTGTATCAGATTTGATATTCGTGTTGAGACCACAAGCGATACACTTTTACTAAACATTACAAACAAAAGTAAAGAGAGTAAGTCCGGGATTTTAAAAAAAGAGAAAAAGAAAAAATTGAACGGAAAAAACCGACTGCATGCAAGCATCGACAAAGATTATTCCGAACCCCTATAGTGAGGCAGCCAGTTTTAGAGATGGAAATTATCAATTCAATTTTTCAAGCTGTTTGAAATGGCTGGAAAAAACTGGTAAGAAAGTCTTTGGTTCTCACTTTTCAATCAGCAGGGAAGATCATGAATTGATTTTCAAACTACTGGTTTATGCAATAGGGGATAAAGACTGTTGCAGACAAAGGGGAATAAGTCTTCGCAAAGGGATTCTGTTGATTGGTCCAATCGGCTGTGGTAAAACATCTTTGATCAGTCTGGTGAATAACTTCTTTCCTGTTGAAAAACAATTTCAAATGAAATCATCCCGTGAAATCAGTTTTGAATTTGAAAAGGAAGGATACAAACTGATCAATCGTTACGGCAACAGCTTTGTACATTCGTTTGGAGGCAGGTTCAAATCCGGGATTATCTGTTTTGATGATCTGGGAATCGAGCAGGTTCAAAAATACTACGGCAATGAATGCAATGTGATGGCAGAAATACTATTGAGCCGTTACGATCTTTTTGTACAAAGAAAGATTGTAACACATGCAACCACCAATCTTTCCGCCTCAGAACTGGAAACGCTTTATGGAAATCGCGTTCGCAGCAGGATGCGGGAAATGTTTAACCTGATCGCTTTTGATAAGGAAAGTATTGACAAGAGAAAATGAAAATGTTGATTATTATCATCAAAATAGCTATATTTGTTGAAAATACTCAACAGGATGAAATCTAAAAAAAATGTAATCTTCCCGAAACATCAGGAAATCACGGAACGTTTAGGGGAAAATATTAAGTTGGCACGCAAAAGGCGAAAGTTAACAACTGTTCAGGTTTCAGAACGCGCAGATATAGACAGAACCACTTTGTACCAAATAGAAAAAGGCAATTCAAAAGTTTCAATGGGATCCTATTTTAATGTATTAAGAGTATTGGGTTTACAAGATGATTTTTTGAAATTGGCTGCAGACGATGAGTTTGGCAGAAAATTACAAGATTTGGAGCTTTTATAAAATCATTATCATTGCCGGCAAAGCGTGGTAATCTTCATGAATAACAGGAAAATGGCAACAGAAAAAACAGACATATACGTATATGCGCATTGGAAAGGCTTGTTAGAAGCACAACTTATGGGTATACTCTCGGCACATGCTGCTAAAGGAAGAAAAGCATTCCGTTTTGAGTACGATAAAAAATGGCTTAAATCCAAACAACAAATGCTGTTAGACCCGGATATACAATTCTATAGTGGTTCGCAATTTCCAAATAAAAAGGAAAATTTTGGCATATTTCTGGACAGTATGCCCGATACCTGGGGAAGAACATTGATGAAACGCAGAGCAGCTCAGGAAGCGATTGAAAAAGGAGTAAGGACAAAAACATTGTATGAAATAGACTATTTACTTGGCGTATTAGATGAAAGCCGAATGGGCGCATTGCGTTTCAAAACTGATCCCAACGGACCATTCTTAGATAATAATAAGCAATCCCCAATACCRCCATGGTCTTCTGTTCGGGAATTACAAGAAGCRGCCAAAAAWTTTGAAAATGCAGAGAATARCAATGAGCTGAAAAAATACTTAGCGGTRTTGATGGCTCCGGGATCTTCTTTAGGAGGAGCCAGACCCAAAGCCAATATACTTGACGAAGATAAAAATCTTTGGATCGCAAAATTCCCWGCYAARAATGACACCATTGATAAAGCCGCATGGGAATATCTGGCATATCAATTAGCGCTAAAGGCAGGTATCCATATGTCAGAATGCAAAATTCAAAAAATTGCAGGAAACTACAATACGTTTTTTACAAAGCGTTTCGACAGAGAAAATGGACAGCGCATTCATTTTGCATCAGCAATGACAATGACAGGAAATAATGAAGATACGATTAGAGACAATCCTGCAAGTTATTTAGACCTGGCAGAATTTATTCAAAACTATGGCGTACTGGTCAATGAAAATCTGGAACAATTATGGCGGAGAATTGTATTCAGTATAGCGATTTCCAATACCGATGACCACCTTCGAAATCACGGTTTTATTCTAACCGGTAAAGGGTGGATATTATCGCCGGCTTACGATTTAAACCCATCTATAGATAAAGATGGGTTAGCATTAAATATTGATATGGATAACAATGCATTGGCGTACGATTTAGCAAAAAGTGTTGGAGAATATTTCCGTTTGGAAGAAGAACAAATGGATAGAATAATTGAAGAAATCATCACAGTTGTAAAAACATGGAAAGAAGCAGCAAGAGCTATTGGTATTTCAAATAAAGAACAGGATATTATGGCTAAAGCTTTTAATGTACTGCCACAATAAGACTAGTGGGATAGATTAAACTTATTTTAATAATGCAGGTTTTTGCATGCACCAATTGTTTAATTTGACAGCTTTGCTGAAAAATCAAGAGACAAAAGAAATTGAAGGTTTTCCCTTGTGTTACAGCATATTCACTTCACCTGTTCAATTGCTGTTTTTCCCGGTTCGTTCCTCCCTGGGACTACCGCTTTCTTTCACTGGTTCAGTAAAAGCAGTAATACACCCCACAGCAAAAGCCTCCTTTCACTACGTTACAGTTCAGCACTTGCTTTCAGTCAGGCCTTTTTGATGATTTGAACTTATAGATCTAAAGGACAATAATTCGTCAATATCCTCTAATTATCTGAATTTCAGCATAATTAATCTAAAGAGTATCAGTGGCATCAATGCTGAATATTTATTCCACTATGTTAAATAGGTGAACTACCATCGCCAAGGCACAAGTTTCGCTGAATATCCTTCGCTTATTTTTCAGGTATTCATGGATATAGTATCTTACCAATTGATTACTCCCGGATTGTTCCAAAATCAAATTACAGAAGAAACCAGCGATTGCCTTCTACTTTTTCTGATGTTTGTCAAGTCCTGAAAGGCAGTTGCTTAGGCTGGAAAGTTGGATGCTCTTCTCTCAAACTTTGGATTTAGTTTGGCTTTAAGCGGTTTGCGGGATGTGTTTGTGACTGTGCGTTGGATCATTCAAAAGGCTTTTTGTCCATTTTAGCTATAAAAAATTGAGAACCTCTCTCAATGTATGTATTTTTGTTATCTATGAACAAAAAACAATTATTTAAAACGGCTTTAATTTCGTCGCCAATAATGGCGGCATTTGAAATTACCCCTGTTTTTTTTCTAATTAATCAGACTACGTTTACGTTTTTGCAAATGATGTTTGTTTTAACATTATTTTCTCTAGTTATTTGGATATTAAACATTCAGCTAATCTCAGTTAAAGAAACCAAAAGACCGGGCAAAGCGTGGACGAGATATCTATTTAGCTATATTCTTACAATAATGCTGGTTGTAATTATATCGCTGATAGGTCAATTTTTTAATTACCAAAAAGGACCGGAGGCTCCATCATCATTATATCTCATCATAAATATTTTAGCATTAAACACAATCATATTGATTATTTCAGATGCTATTGTAATGCGGACTAAGAAGATGCAGACCGAAGCCGAATTAGCCAACTTTAAAATAAAGCATTTGGAAGCCGAACATCAACAGCTAATACAACAATTACAACCTCATTTTCTTTTTAATTCGCTTAGTACATTGAAATCGCTTATAAACAACAATGTAGAATTAGCAGAAGAATACCTTGTTAAATTATCAGAGTTTTTAAGATTTACGATTTCTGCTAACGAAAACACAGTAATACAATTAGCAGATGAAGTGCAATTCACAAGTGATTATATAGACCTTCAAAAAATCCGCTTTTTAGGTTCTTTCTTCTGTGAAATATCGATACCTGAAGAAATAATGAAAGATTATAAAATTCCGGTTTATGCACTGCAAACTCTGGTTGAGAATGCTGTTAAGCATAATGCCTTTACAAAGAAACGTCCACTTAAACTTACTATTTCCTACCAGAATGGTTTTCTCATTGTTTCAAACAATATTATTTCCAAGCTTAATACTATTTTGGGAAATGGAGTTGGCTTGAAAAACCTTGAAAAAAGATATTCATTAATTACCAACAATGCTGTTGAAATTATTGATACATCTGAAAAGTTTACTGTTAAAATTAAATTATTAAAGTAAAAAATCATGTTAAAGGTAGTTATAATTGAAGATGAAGAATTCACGGCTAAAGATCTTTTTAATACCATAAAGAAAATAGACAATGATATTGAAATAGTGACTACCCTTTTCTCAGTAGAAGAAGCCCTTGAGTTTTTTAAAACAAATGATAATTTTGATTTAATCTTTTCAGATATTCAATTACCCGACGGATTAAGCTTTGATATTTACAAAGCCGTTAAAATCAAGGTTCCGGTAATTTTTTGTACTGCTTTTGATAAATACGCACTGGCTGCTTTTGATGCTAATGGCATCGACTACTTATTAAAACCGTTCAATAAGCTTAGTGTTTCAAAAGCTTTGGATAAATACATGGCCTTGAAATCAAATTTCAGAATGCCCGAAACCAAGCTCGATAGGCTGATGCAAAAACTGGAGGACCAAATATCTCATCAATCTAATTCCGTTATAGTCTATCAGGGGGACAAAATATTACCTATTGAAACAAATCAGATAGCAATATTTTATCTTGAAGATGGTTATGTTTTTGCTTTAACCTTTGATTCTAAAAAGTATATCCTGACACAAAATCTGGAAGAACTGGAGAACTTATGCGGTAATATTTTTTTTAGGGCTAACAGGCAACATTTGGTCAATCGCAAATCTATAATAGATGCATCAAAGTATTTCAATCGCAAAATTCTTATTAATTTAACGGTAAATTATCCCGAACAAATATTGGTTGGTAAACTAAAGAATGCTTCTTTCCTGCAATGGCTGGCGAATAATTAATTCTGCCAGCCCTTTTAAATCCCTCTTTGTCCACTTCAAGGAAACACTTATTCCAAACCCTACTAATGATTAACACCTTTGTGCTATAATTCAATATTGTAGCACAAATGATGTTGTTTGATAAAATAAAAAATAATTTTTTCTGGATTCCTTCATTCATAATGATTGTTGATGCTATTCTAAAGTTTATTCACATCTCATTATGGAATGATCTTTCACGGTTGGGGCTGCAAGACAAAATAGTATGCCTGGGCATAATCGAGTTAGGTTGCTTAGTCATTTTCTTATTGCCACAAACCTTAACGTTAGGATTCTTTCTCCTAAGCTGCTATTGGGGCGGGATAACCTTCAGTGGGTTAATACACCAATCATTCAATTTATTCCCGATTTGTATGCAGACTCTATTCATAATTGCAATCTACTGGAAGGATTATTCAAATAGTATCAAATTAAATGCTGACAATTTAAATCAATAAATTATGATTCAATTAATAAACATTAAAAAAATGAAAGTGCATATTCTGTTTCTCGGACTAAGCATTTTTAGTTTACATGCAGTCGGGCAAAGCTTTACGTTAAAACAATGTATTGATTATGCCCAAAAGAACAATGGTGATATTATTAATGCAAATTATGATATTGACATAGCACAGAAAAGAGTAAACGAAGAAATGGGGTCAATGTTTCCCCAAATTGACGCTTCCAGTGCTTATACAAATAATTTAAAATTGAATACCACCGTATTACCCGGAGAAATATTAGGACAACCCGGTACTAATATTGCGGTACAAATGGGCACACAACACAATGTTTCGGGAGGAGTTCAATTATCGCAAAAGATTTTTGACCCTCATTTTGGGACTTCCCTTAAAGCTACACAATTAAGCAAGAAACAATCAGAACTGGCACTTAAGCAAACTACGGAGCAAATACAGTATGACATAAGCTACCTGTATTATCAAACACTTGTTATTAAAATGCAGATGAATTCGTTGCAGGTTGCATCGAATTCATCTAAAGCCTTAATGGAAGCTACAGAATTACGCTTTAAAAACGGTATGGCGAAACAAATTGATGTTGACAGGATAAAGGTAAGCCACAACAATACACGATCTCAGTTAAACCAAATTGAGCTAAGCTGCAAACAATCATTAAACAATCTTAAATACAGTATTGGTATGCCAGTTGACAGCCTTATTGTTTTGGCTGATTCCAGTTTTAATATTGAAATTCAAGAACTTGTTTTAGCAACTAATAGTAGCTCTTTTGAGAATCGCACCGATTATCAACTTCAAAAACTAGCACTAAACAGTTATGAACTTGAAAAGAAACTTAATGCGACCGGATACCTGCCAAGCTTATCTTTCAATGCGTATTATGGTGTCAATGCAATGCGTGATGAATTTGATTTCTTCAACAATGGTGATTGGCATCCAAATTCTTACATAGGTCTGTCACTTAGAATACCAGTGTTTGATGGTATGCAGCGACAATCCCGAATTGCTCAATCGAAACTGGAAATTGAAAAAAGCAAAGTAACTATCAATCAGTTCCAGGAATTAATCAAAGTAGAACTTTCAAATAGTGAAATTCAATACCAGAATGCAATAGATAATATTCAAAGCGAACAGGCAAATCTCAATTTAGCCGAAAGTGTTTTAAAGAGTACTCAGTTACAATATGAACAGGGAACCTCTTCTGCACTTGATTTAGTTCAGGCAGAGTCTTCATATAGAGAAAGTTTTAACAACTATTACAACAAGTTACTCAATTACTATATAGCTCAAATCAATCTTGAACATTCAAAAGGAACATTAACAGAATATTTAAATAATTTAAAATAATATAATCATGAAACGTATCATTACAATTATAGTAGTAGGTGCAATAATAATTTTAGGTATTACAATACAACTAAAGAGAAACCACGAAAAAATAAATAAAGCAAGACCAAATTCCGGCATATCAAACGTTGTAAATGTTAATGTTGCCAAGGTCACTGAAAAAGGAACAGGCAATGAGCTGAATCTTACTGGTACCCTTTATCCCATTATAGAATTAAACATTTCTGCTCAGGCGCAGGGACAAATAACATCACTTGACATTGAGTTGGGAGAACATAAGTACAAAGGGGCTTTAATTGCTACAATAGACAATAGATTAAAGCAATTGGCTTTCGATGATGCAAAGCTGAATGAATCAAAGCTCAAACGAAATCTTGAACGCATTCATAATCTGTATAACGGGGGAAGTGCTACTGAGCAACAACTTGATGATGCCCGCAATGCGTATGAAAGTGCCAAAATTCAACTTGAACAAGCAAAAAAACAGCTTTCTGACGCAACTATTGAAGCTCCCTTTAGTGGGGTAATTATGCAAAAGTTTGTAGAAAAAGGTTCTTTTATCAATCTGGGAAGCCCTATTGCGAGCATCATCAACATTTCAAAATTAAAAGTTAAGATAAACGCATCGGAGTCTAACATTTACAAGATAAAAACAGGAAATCAGGCTATTGTTACTACAGATGTTTATCATGGAACAGAATTTTCCGGCTATGTAACATTTGTTAGTGACAGGGGCGACGAAAGCCATAACTACGCAATGGAAGTTGAAATTCCCAATAATAAGCAACACCCTCTCAAGGCAGGAACATTTGTAAACGTGAAGATAAAAGTTCCGGGAACAGCTAAAGCATTGTTTATCCCCAGAGAAGCATTGGTAGGCAGCACGCAGGATGCCAGTGTTTATATAGCTAAAAATGGTAAAGCAATATTGAAAAAAATAACAGTTAAAAACAATGCCGGTTCCGATTTACAAATATTGTCAGGTTTAACCGAAGGTGATGAAATTATTGTTACAGGCCAAATCAATTTGGTCGATGGTAAAGAAATCAATGTTGTTGAAAATTAAAAAAATACAGATATGTCAATTACAGAATTATCAATAAAAAGGTCGACCCTTGTGGTAGTCATATTCGCGGTACTTACAATTCTGGGCATAACCAGTTACAGATTGTTGAAATACGACTTACTCCCGGGTATGAATTTCCCTGTTGTATATGTAAACACAATGTATCCGGGGGCATCTGCAAATGATGTGGAGAGTTCCGTAACTAAAAAAATAGAAGACGCATTGTCTTCCCTTGAAAATATTGATTACATGCAATCTACATCTCAGGAGGGAGTATCATCTATTTCGCTTTGGTTACAATCAGGTACTAATGTTGACAAGGCTATTGAAAATGCCCAACGTAAAGTTAACGCAATACTTGCTGATTTACCTGTAAATGCAAGAACGCCTTCATTGCAAAAATTTTCAAGCGATGAAATGCCTGTGATGAAGTTGGGTGTTACAGCTAAGATGAAATCTACAGAATTATACCAATTTATTGACAAACAGATTAAATCACAGTTTTCAAAAATTGATGGAGTAGGACAATTATCTCTTGTAGGCGGTAGCGAACGTGAAATAAAAATTGAAATAAATAAAAAGAAACTCGATGCTTATAAAATTTCGATAGTAAGAATTTATGCTGCATTAAACAATGCCAGTTTGGAATTACCTACCGGTAAAATAGAAAGTGACCAAAGGCAATATACAGTTCGTCTTGCCGGAAAAATACAATCCATTAAAAGTTTACAAAATGTTATTGTCTCCCAAACACCTTCTGGAAGCCTCATCAGGATGTCCGATGTTGCACAGGTATATGATGGAATTGCTGAGTACACTAATTTAAACCGAATAAATAATGAAAGCTCTATTGGTATTGTTATCCAAAAACAATCCGATGCTAATACTGTTGAAGTTTGTGAACAGGTAAAAGAGCAAATTTCCCAAATTGAAGAAATGTATTCTGATAAAGGGTTGAAATTTGACATTGCCTCCGATACTTCAGTTTTCACACTGAACTCTGCCAATGCTGTTATGGACGACCTTATACTGGCAGTTATTTTAGTTGCAATGGTTATGTTTTTCTTTCTACATAGTTTCAGGAATTCACTTATAGTGATGGTTTCTATCCCTGCTTCTATTGTATCGGTCTTCGCTGTTATGTATATTTTTGACTTCTCCCTAAATTTAATGACATTACTCGGATTGTCGTTAGTGATTGGTATTCTGGTTGATGATTCCATTGTAGTCCTTGAGAACATTCATCGCCATCTGGATATGGGGAAAGATAAACGGCAGGCTGCCATTGATGGGCGAAAGGAAATAGGATTTACTGCGCTAGCCATAACAATGATTGATGTTGTTACAACCGTACCTCTTGCTTTTATGGCTGGTATTATTGGAAATATGCTACGAGAATTCGCACTGGTTCTTGTATTCTCAACCTTAATGAGCCTTTTTGTATCCTTCACCATTACCCCTCTTTTAGCTTCCAGATTTAGTCGAATTGAAAAATTGACAAATAAAACATTAATGGGACGTCTGGCACTTGGGTTTGAACGCATTTTCAACAAGATAATAGCTTATTACGGACGTGTTTTAAACTGGGCACTTTCCCATCGAAAAACTGTCTATTCAACCGCTACAGTACTTTTCTTTGGCTCTTTTGCGTTGATTGGCTTTGGTTTTATTGGTACAGAATTTATCCCTGAAGGTGATAGGGGCGAATTTATGATAAAACTTGAAACAAGTCCTCAAAACACATTATACAAAACAAATCTTATTACCCAAGAAGTAGAAGATATATTATTCAGCAAACCCGAGGTAGTAAAGGTTTTTACCAATGTTGGATATTCCAGCACGGGTAATAATTCAGGGAACAACGAGCAAAACAAAACAGAAATTACCGTTAATCTGGTTCCCAAAGAGGAGCGTTCTCAAAGTGTTCGAGAATATGCAAGCATGATTAAAGCTGAAGTGATGCAAATACCCGGAGTTAAAGCAACTGCCACACCGATTTCTATGATGGGGAATGCCGATGATGCCCCTATCCAAATATTGTTGCGTGGACCGGAAGTTGAAGCTCTTTACAAGATGGCTGACAGTATCATGGCAATAATGGCTACAGTACAAGGCATAGAAGACTTAAATTTGTCGGTGGATAAAACCAAACCCGAGATGCAAATTGCTTTAGACCGAGAAAAAATGTCCATGTTGGGGCTTTCGGTTTTTGATGTGGCAAATACATTACGTTTAGCTTATGCAGGGAATAGTGATTTGAAATTTTCTGACCACAACCAGGAATTCGACATAAATCTACGTTTTAATCAATCTAATCGGGAATCCGTGAAAGATATTCATTCTCTAACTTTTCTAAATAATCAAGGTAAGCTTATTGAATTACAAGATTTTGCCACTATCTTTCAATCTCTTGGACCAGATAAACTTGAGCGTTACGACCGTATTTCTTCCCTTACTGTAAATGCTTCTGTTTCGGGGCGTCCCGTTGGTACTGTTGGTGATGAAATAAAACAACTTGTTAGCAATAAAATTCAAAGCAAGGATATCACAATTGAATATAAAGGTCAACTGGAACGCCAGTCAGATGCTTTTGGAAGTTTATTAGCTGTAATCTTCTTTGCCATTATATTGGGTTACTTGGTAATGGTTGCACTATACAATTCCTATTTGTATCCTTTTATTGTTCTATTCTCCATTCCAATGGCTATAATCGGTGCACTGCTTGCGCTTGCCCTTACCGGGCATTCCCTAAACATCTTTACAATACTTGCAATAATTATCCTTTTAGGATTAGTGGCTAAAAATGCCATTTTGGTGGTGAACTTTGCCAATCAATTAAAGGAAGAAGGTTACAAGTTAAAAGAAGCTTTAATCGAAGCGGGAACAAAACGACTGCGTCCAATTGCCATGACTACTCTGACTTTAGTTTTTGGTATGATTCCAATAGCTCTTGCAACAGGAGCTTCTTCTGAATTGAAAAACGGCCTGGCATGGGTTATCATCGGAGGTATGCTTAGCTCTTTGGTCTTTACTTTAATTCTTGTTCCCACAGTATATTACTCTTTTGATACTACTATAAATAAGTTTAAAAACAGAAAAATCAA
>JAESUW010000013.1 GCA_016760525.1 Labilibaculum sp. | reverse complement strand
TTCAAAACCATTGTCGATACCCATGGGGCCATTATCTCCCATAAACGATTTGGCAGGCGTACTCATTCAGCAATATTCCAATGATTTGGAGGAAACATTGGAAATGATTTTCCAACAAGAATTAGCAGAAGCCAAACTTGGAGGTCTAGAAAAAGTAAGAAGCTTTATTAATGGATGGGCGCATAGTAAAGATTATGTGTATCGATTGGAAGCAATCTCTACGGAAACTGCTGGTAAATTATTGCAAGGGGAGTTTACAACAATGGATAGCCTTTTAAACTATGATTCAAATACTGAGAGCTTCAATAAGAATATAACTATACTATATAGAATAATAAAAAACAAAAATAGAAATACACCATGCGAGATTATTGAAACATTGTATATAAACAAATAAATCATGAGATATGTATATATAATATTCATTTTCACCCTTTGCTTTGTTTGCTGTAAACCAATCCTGGAGATAACTAAAATTGAGCAACTTGATTCTAAACAGGGTGTCATATTATGGCACAGTGTGAAAATGAATACCATTTGGGCTATAAGCTTACCTATTGAAATTAAAATAACTAATTCTTCATTAAAAAAAAGATCCTTTTTAAATTATAAATATATTTATGGGAATCAACTTAAAGGAAAAGCAATGAAGTTATATTCATTAGAGAAAGGCAAAGTTATTCAAAACAGTATCTCTAAAAAAAATAATCTAAATGCTGAGAGCTCAAAAATATATTTGATATATTCAAAGCACTTTGTTGATACCGTAAAATTTTCAAATATTTTTTTCAAGCCTTATATTGAAAAAATGTTAAGATTAGAAAAAGACACATTACATGTCGGAACTGTGGTTGAGTTTAAGAAAAAACACAAAGAATTGTTCGAATCATTAACTAAAAATGATAGTATTTCTATTCGTTTATTGGACCCGAATTCAAAAAGTGGATTGGGAGAAAGAATAGTTGTACCGGTTAATTGGTAAATCGTTACGTCATTTTCTTGATTTTGAGAGCTTGCTAAATAATGCAAAAAACGGTTTCGATACTTCAAAACCATTATCGATACCCATGGGACCATTATCTCCCATAAACGATTTGGCAGGCGTACTCATTCAGCAATATTCCAATGATTTGGAGGAAACATTAGAAATGCTTGTACAGCAGGAGTTGGCAGAGGCAAAAGAAGAGGGTTTGAAAGGAGTTCAACGTTTTGTTTACAACAACAGTAATAGTAAGAAGAATAAATATGATTTAATGGCCATTTCTACTGAAACTGCTGGTAAATTATTGCAAGGGGAGTTTAAGACTATTGAGCAGCTTGCAACACATAAATACGAAACTAAAAACATGTTGTAGTACTCTTAAATATCTTCCTGTATCATTTCAAGTCAGTATTGTTCAAATAGTCCTTAGTTTTGAAGAATCATTTAATTTTCAAGGAATCTTCCTGTGTTACATTTCAAACAAGGCCACTTACTGTGGTCTTTTTTTACACCACTTACCGATTCTTGAACACACTTAACCGATTTAAGTAAGAAAATGCTTTCATATTGCGCTACTTTAGTATTAGAAACAAAGAAATCGAAATCTTAAATCACAATATTATGGATGAGAATAAAAAAAATAAAAGCCTGTTTGTTGGCCTGCTCTTAATAATCGTTGGCATTGTAATTGTTTCAGAACGGCTTAACTACCAATCTAATTTTATTGAAATATATCTGTATCGATGGGAAGCCTTTTTAATTCTTTTCGGTGCATTACAGGTGTTAGTTCGCAAAAGAATTTTTGGTGGCTTAATGGCAATTGCTGCGGGAGTATATTTTATGATGGATGATTTATATTTTCTACCGGATAATTGGGATATTTGGTTTTTCCCTGTAGTACTTATCATCGGAGGCATTGCATTTATTTTTGCTCCCGATTCACCATATTGTTGTAAAAAATAAATAAATTCATATCGTAAAATATATCATTATGAGATCACAGCATAAATCAAACTCAAACAACCGTGCGATATTCGGTGTTTTTTTAATCCTTTTTGGATGTTTACTGGTTCTTAAAAATCTGGATTTTATTCCCTATGAATTAAGGCATGTTATTTTTTCATGGCCATCATTATTGGTAGGCTTAGGTGCGCTTTTCTTTTTTGGTAAAGATGATAAAACCACAGGACTTGTTCTGATGGTTGCAGGTGGTCTGTTTTTAATGCCTGTCATATTCGATTGGAGCTTTAACTGGCGAGGATTGTTTTGGCCTGTAATGTTAATTATAATAGGAGTTGTAGTTATTCGTAAACGAACTGATTGTGATTTTGGTAAACGATCGTCAGTTGGATCGGATACCGATTATATCGACGAGTTAAATATATTTGGAGGTGGTGAAAAAGTAATCAACAACAACAATTTTAGAGGTGGAAAAGTAACCTGTGTTTTTGGAGGTACTGAATTAAATTTCAGCAATGCGAAACTGTCTGAAGGCACAAATGTGATAGATGTCTTCGCCATGTTTGGAGGTTGTGTTTTAGTTGTTCCATCCGATTGGGATGTTAGAGTTGAAGTGTCGGCTATTATGGGTGGTATTTCGGACAAAAGAATGCCAGTTACAAATTATATTGTAGAGCCTAAAAAAGAGTTAATTATTCGAGGAATTGTGATCATGGGTGGTTGCGAAATTAAATCATATAAATAATTTTAAATGCAGCATCCTCTTCTAAAAAATCGTTTTGCTATTCCAATATATATGGCATTTTGGGCATTTTTTGCAACACTATTATTTATTATTGGATGGTATTTCGAGGGAAGAACTCTTTATGATTCGGCAGTAAATGCATTCAGCTTCTCTTTTCCATTATTGGTATTAGGCGCATGTATATGGTTTGTTGTTGTATACACCAGTATTGAAAATTTAGGTATTTGGGGCTTTCTGTTACATCATTTAACTGCCGGACTAATAATTGTAGGTATATGGATATCGGCAGCCTATCAACTGCGAGTTGTTTTTTTTGGTGAAGCAAGCGAAGGTTTAGATTACATTATTCCGGTTCATTGGCAAATATTCATGGCCTTTGGAATATATGATTATATAGTTATAGTGTATTATTTGGTAATGTATTATCGTAATTTTCAAGATAAGTTGGTTCATGAGTCAGAACTAAAAGAGTTGGTGAAAGAAGCCGAATTAACTGCATTAAAATCTCAAATTAATCCGCATTTTTTATTCAATAGTCTAAATTCAGTTAGCTCTTTAACTTTATCAAAGCCCGAGTTGTCCAGGGATATGCTTGTTAAACTATCTACCTACCTGCGTTATTCACTTGCCCAGAATTTAAAAGAGTTGAATAATTTGAGTAATGAATTAAGTAATATTCGTTTGTATATGGAGATTGAGAAAATTCGTTTTGGTGATCGCTTACAACTCGATTTTGATCTTTCGTCCGATTGTGAGAAACTAAAAATTCCAAATCTAATTTTACAACCACTCTACGAAAATGCAATTAAGTATGGAGTGCATGAAAGTCTTGAGCCTGTTTGTGTTCTAACGAAATGTAGTTTTGAAAATGACAGCTTGAAAATTAATATCAGTAATAATTTTGATCCGGAGTCGGTTCCTCCAAAGGGAAATGGTATTGGATTACAAAACATTCAGGAACGCTTGAGCTTAATTTATGGTCGCATCGATTTGATGAGAATTGTAAAGAGTAAGAATCATTTTTCTGTTAATTTGGAATTTCCGCAAAACCTATAAATATGGGAACAATTAAAGCAATAATTATTGATGATGAATCATTGGCAAGGGATTTGGTACGGTCATATTTGGGTGCTCATAAGGAAATTGAAATTTTAGGTGAATATTCCGATGGATTTCAAGGATTAAAAGCAATTAATGAATTAGAACCGGACTTGGTGTTTTTAGATGTTCAGATGCCCAAACTGAACGGTTTTGAAATGTTAGAACTCCTTGATAAACCCTGTAATATTGTATTTACTACTGCTTATAATGAATATGCAATTAAAGCATTTGAACACAATGCTATTGACTATTTGCTAAAACCATTTTCTAATGAGCGCTTTCAGAATGCTCTTTCTAAAGTGAAGCATCGTATCGCCGGTTTACTAACTAATGAAGACCAGATTGATAAAATTAAAAATCATAACGATTCTTCGGAAGAGTTATTGACACGGGTAGTTGTGAAATCACGAAATAAAATAGATGTAATTGCGGTCGGTAAAATTAAATATTTTGAAGCTCAGGACGATTATGTAATGATCTATACCAATGAAGGCAGATATTTGAAGCAAAAGACAATGAAGTATTTTGAAAGCCATTTGAATTCAAGTGAGTTTTGCCGAATTCATCGTACTTATTTGGTGAAGATTGATCAAATTGCCCAATTACAACCTTACGAGAAGGATCATTGGATTGTGATATTGAAAACCGGAGAGAGTTTAAAAGTAAGTAGAAACGGATTTAAGTTGTTGAAACAACAGTTAGAAATATAATAGTGGCAATTTTAAGAGGTATCAAGCATTATTCGAGTATGAATAATGCTTTTTTTTATATCCAAAACAAGCTGTTTCCTTCATAAAAAAGGATTAATAAAACAATAGGGAAATTTATTGACTGTAATAGTATTTAATTTTTGTTAAATACGTTTTGTGTGTAATATTTCTGTAGTATAGACTTGATAAGTCTGACGCGCTGTATCCATGATGTTTCGGTGTGAATAGATGTAAATTGGTGATAAACTGATTGTTTGTGTTTGTAAGTAGAATAAATATTTTTTCAAACTTTACTTGTTCTATAACATAAATTATCTACTTTTGTGCAACCTGTTATCAGGAACACTAACTAATATTACACACTACTAATGAACCTAAAATTTAATTACAGAAAAGGATTATTGCCGGTCTTTCTGTTTTTTTTAAGCCCCGCAGTGTATTCCTATGCCCAGGATAACACAAAAGTTCCTAAAAACTCAGGCTTGAAAGGCATTGTTATAGAAAATGAACATCACAAACCACTGGAATACGCTACCGTATCCATTTATTCTTTACCTGATTCTTTATTGATAAAAGGAACTATCACAAATAGGAAAGGGGAGTTTGGATTACTTGACTTAAAAAGTTTACGCTATTTTTATAAAGTTGAATATCTTGGGTTTCAAAGTTATAGCAGTCAGCCAATTTTTTTAAAAGAAAACGAAAAAGTCTTTTTACCTAAGCCTCTTGTTTTACATGCTGATTTCCAAACTATTTCACAAGTAGAAGTTACTGGTAATCGTGATTTTGCACGAATAGAATTGGATAAAACGGTTTATAATGTTTCTAAATCTCCTGTTTCGGATGGTGGTACTATAAATGAAGTATTGTCTACAATTCCTATGCTAAACGTTACTGCCAATGGAGGAATTCAACTGAGAGGCAGTTCTGATGTGAAAATATTAATCGATGGAAAGCTGAGCGGATTGCTTGGAATGAGTCCCGGAGATGTATTGAGTAATATGCCTGCCGCAGATGTTGATCGTGTTGAAGTGATTACAAGTCCGTCTGCAAAATATGATGCTTCCGGATCTGCTGGGATTGTGAATATTATCATGAAAAAGGAGAGAGTAAAAGGGTTTAATGGAAATGCTTCTGCCACAATTGGTACTATTAACAAGCATTCGGGTCGTACTGCACTTAGTTTGCGAACCGGGAAGCTTAATTTTTCAGGATCCTATAGTTACAGGAACGATTGGGTTGGAAACGACTATGAGTTAACTCGCTTTACTAAAAAAGATAATAATAATATTGAGATATTGGGAGTTAAGGCTGATGTAGAAGTCGGAAATCGAAGCCATATAAGTCAATTGGGGATGGATTATCTGATCGATGATAAGAACACCCTGAGTTTTTCTGTTTTGAACAGAGATCGGAAACAAAATTTTAACGGAACCTATAATTATGCTCGAAATTTAATTGTCAGCAGTTCTTCACCAATTGAAACATCACGAGAAAGTGCTGTTGATATTGACTTGACTTCCTGGGTTTACAATACTTCCTATATTCATAAGTTTGCAAAAAAGGGTCAGGAGCTTTCTTTTGATGCTTCCTACACCAATAATGATGCGGAGAATTATGGGAATTATACTGAATCGGGTGTAAACACGAATGATTTTTTCAATTCAAATAGAGAAGAAGCTATTGTTCAATTGGACTATAAGCAACCGGTGGGAGAGTTTGGCTCTATTGAAACGGGTTATTTATTTCGAAGCAACGAGATAAAATATAACGAACCGATTGATCTCTCTACAGCTTTTAATTACAAGGAAAGTATTCAGGGATTGTATTTTCAATTGAGTGGAAAAAAAAGAAATTTAGGTTACCAGTTTGGTCTGCGATCGGAGTATTCCGATATTGAAACGAATATAGATTACAAGGATGATTACCTGGATTTTTTTCCAAGTGTTAATTTTTCCTACAAATTGTCTGATAATAAACAGGTAAAGCTAAGCTATTCTAAAATGGTTTATCGTCCTGATTCCGGAATGCTAAATCCATTTCAAAATTTAAAGGATTCTGTAAATCAGAGAATAGGTTCACAAGATTTAACAGCATATTATACACATAAGTCCGAGTTAACTTTTGTTTATAAAAGAGATAAGATAACTTATACCACAAATTTGTATTATCAGTATATGGATAAGATTCTTAGTCAGTACCGATTGGTTAATGAAGATTATGTTGCGATTGTAACAACGAAGAATTTGGGTAGCAAGCATTATGCAGGTATCGATTTTAATATTTCTACTAAATTTAACAAATGGTGGAGTGTGAATTCTTATTTAAGTGGGATTTATCAAAAATATGAACCTTCTACTAAGTTGATTTTTCCGGCAAATGATGATTTTGGTTTTTTTGGTAAATTAACTTCTACCATGCAAATACCTAAGTGGTTTACTTTTCAATCAATTTTTCGTTATGAAACAGCTATGCCTGTTGCGCAAGGAGATTATGATGAGTCTTTTCAGATGGATTTTGCATTTGGGAAACGGATCATGAAAAGAAAAGCGAGTATTACTTTACGTATTTATGATGTTTTAAATAGTTGTAAATATTATGTGAATACCTCAGGATATAGATTTTCTCAGCGAATGAAATATAAGTTTGAAAATAGGACTGCAAGCTTTACGTTCAGGTATTATTTTGGCAAAAAATATAATGTCCTTAAAGCGAAAAAGAGAGCAAGCGGAGCTCATCATTCCGAGAAGGATATTTAGTAATAATTCATAAATATAAAAAACCTCATTTTGCATAAATGAGGTTTTTTGCTTTTATGAGCTTTGGATTAATAGATGATAATTTTTTTATTAACTAGCTTTTTACTTGTTTGAATATTCAATAAGTAAATTCCTTTGGTAAAATAATGAACATCAATAATATGCTTGGTGCTGTTAATCTGTTTTTCGTAGATAATCGATCCTTTTAGATTGAATATTCGAATTAAGCTTGCCTCGTTATTGGGTAAATTAATGTTTAAAAATGTACTCGTTGGATTAGGGTAAATACTAACATTTAAAGCTTCGTCTGAGAAATCATTAACTGCAGTAACGGAAACTACATCAATACTTACCTTCGTTTTTACAGAGTGGCCACCATCATCGAAAGCACGATAGGTGAAAAAATCTTCTCCGCTGTAACCTGTATCAGGAATGTATTCAAAAGATCCATCTTCCTCTAAATAAACAAAGCCATTCTCAGTAAATTCTGATAATTCAGCATAAAATAAGTTGCCATCAAAATCGAAATCATTAATTAGTAAACCGTTATTGGCTTCAATAACTAAATTTTCATCCTGATTTATTACGTAGTAGTCAGTGTAAGCTATTGGTACGTTGTTAAATTCGGTCAGGCCATCCTTGGTTATAAAATAGGATTGTTTTTTAACCTCCACATAATTATTCGGCACACTCCAGCTCCATACAAAACGATTACTTCCTTCCATTAGAACGTCATTATGCAGAATGCTAATTGCAATTCCATCTGAAATGGCTTCTTCTGTTTCTGTTGTTGATCTGTCATCATTAATCACCTTTGCATTAGCGGGATCTGTAATTTGTAGTAAGGACCAAGGCAGGCGAATATCTATTGAATCATTTGAGATTACTACTGCATCCAGACTTGAGGATGGTAATTCAGATCGTCTTGTTTTTAAATTGCCAACATATTGGATTTCGTAGTTCTCGCTATTGTTTTTCCATCGAACCAAATTCCATGGAGCTCCATTGGTGGCAATGGAATGGTATAGTTGTTCATCTGTTGAAACTCCGTGCCAAATACCAAATAAATCATAGGCTTCTGTTACAAATAATTCAGCCGAGTAATTGGTAATTCGCAGTGCAAATTCAGCTCTGTTTGTAATCAATGTTCCACCTGGTAAAATTGATTCCCCCAATGCAGCATCGTAGGTGTCAATTGCCATCCAAATGGTATCAATATTCGATAGCTCATTCTGTAATGCAAGGCGAAGTTTGAGATAGTCGAAATCTGCGAGCACCTTTATCTTTGTAATTGGCTGATCTTCACCAAAATTTTCAAGTTCAGAGTAAGGGGTTTCAGTTGCCCGGAAGGCGATTAAACCGTAATTCTGCTCTGCTGCTGTAACATTGTGCCATAAAATTCTTGCTTCCGGATTAAAATCGAACGGATCGGTAATCCATGTTCGTTTAAACCACTCATCAATCCACGAAAACTCAATTCCTCCAGCGCAGTTGGCTTCTTTAATGTTATTTAGCAACCTGAGGAAATTCAAGCCTTGTGCTACTTCCGAATTACCACCATGATACATGCCGTTTGATGAGTAATGTGCTATTCCCCAACTCGAAGGAGTACCAATTTCTGCAATAAGAACAGGGTAATTTTGGTAATGATTTTTCAGATCTGTGATATATCCTAAATAGCTGTTGGAACCCAAAGCATCAAAATATAACTGATAAGTAGGATCATTACTAATAAAATCGGGATAGTACGGGTAGGCATGAAAGCTGGCAAAATAGCCAGCCGGAGCTCCTGAGAAATCTAAATTGGCTAGATCCAGACTTTGCTTGTCTTCATCCGTAGTAGTTTCAGTAGGGTGAGTGAGAGGATCTAAAGTCGGCCAACTTGTAATACTTACAGGACGTTCGGTGTTGTAATTGGTACGTTCATAATTTACCAGATATTCTAATTTAGAGACAGCCCAAACTTCTGATGGACTTGCTGTGCTTAGCTTAAAAATTTGTCCGGAATAGGAGGTTTGATTTGCATGTTTATTATTGGTTTCTTCAATTTCAGCAGGATGAATTTCGCGGGCAATAATGTAAGACATGATCCATGGTGATATATCTGCTGAGAATACGCCATAAGCTTTTCCATAGCGATGATCGATGTTGTTATTTCCATGAATACAGTTGACTATATCCTCTATTTCCATATTGAAAATCTCATTTAATTCGTACAAATCATTGGTGTAATTTTCCATTTCTTCTTCCAACCATACACCATGCATCACATACATTGGATTTGCAGGATTAGCCTCATTAAACTCTTTTAAAGCTTCGTAAAAACGAGGATAATGAAGGGTGTAAAGCCTTATACAATTGAAACCTACATCTTGTATGTCAGCAATCCATCGCTCGTATTGCTCTTTTGTAGCAGCCAGTTCGCCGGGGAAAGTACCCGGAACAGAAACACCCAAATTGATGCCTTTAATAAAAAAAGGAACATAATCTTCGCCATTCCAAACGGTTAAATTTTTCGTATCAACCGAAAAAGGTACTTGAAGCTTGTTGGGATCGTTATTGTCAGCAATTACTATAATTGGTGATAGTAAAATGCTTACAAGGATAATACAGATGCAAAATTTAAATAGAAAGTAGATTTTCATCATGATTTATTTTTTTTAAAATTGAGAGTCTTGCCATTATAAACTTGTGATTATGTATTGTTAAAATGAGATTTTAAGAATTAAAAACGTTTTTTTAGTGAAATTAAATTGAATGGATATAAAAAGATAAGCATAAGATTAATCAAAAGTAAGTGTATTTTAATAAAATTAAATCCTAAACCTATTGACATTGAGAGCTATCTTTCTTATTTTCTATAGTATTGTACAAATTGAGAAGAGGCAATGGATTTTAAATACATTAATGTAGGCTTATTACGAAAAAAAGGAAAACACGAAAAATCACTAAGCAAAATTTTTTCAAGCAGGAGGAATTTCTTAAAAGGTTTGGGTTTTGGTATTCTGGCGTTTCAACCTGCAATTAAAGTTTTTGGAAAAAGTTTAAGAGGAGATTTGAAATATAGATGGAACAGAAGGAAATTAACTTTTTATTCTGGAAAGGATCAATATTGGACAATTGATTCTAAAATATTTTCAGGTAATCCTTCATTGAATTTTTTTCCTAAAGGTGATGATTGGATAATTTCTTTACAAGATGCCTATTTCCCAGGTACTACTATTTCACTTGATTTTAAAGCTCAAATATACAAGGAGTTTGACTGGCGTATTTTTATTCAATTTACCAATCTTAATATCGAATCAGATATGAATTTATCTGATTGGATAGAGGGTTTACAAAGCATAACTGGTAAGGAGTATTTATCGGAAAAAATAATTCTTGGTAATGAATTTTCTTTGGATATAGAGGATCATACACACATTTTAATTGATAAGTATTGGAAAATTGACTTGCGTGGGGAAAATTTGGCAAATTTAAATGTGAATGATAAAAGTATTCTTCTGAATGAAATTTCTCTCTCTCTTTCAGGAAGTAACAAAGCAGTGTTGTATACTTCTAAGGTAAAGGCGGAATGCTATTTGTCATTTGTAACAGATCAGCATGATGAACTTCTTGCATCTTGGCAGTTTTTAGAAGATGATCAGAAATTATATTCTGTAGATCGAAAAAAGCAAGTTTATTCAATCATAATTGGAAAGGATGAAAATCAGGATTTGCTGAGTTTGCTTTTTTCAGATTTTGATGAAAATTCTGAGCCATTATTTTATTTCCATCACGCCACAAGAAGTGGCGTGAAAAATCGAATTGGTCTGTATAATCCACAACTTGCCGTGGAGTTCTCGTCAGATCAGGAAAAGCTTATTTTATTAGCAAGTTTAGCTGACAGGGGAGAGTGGTTGTACGAAACTGATAACGCAATGTTGATAGGGAATCAGCCTAATCAAGCTTCCATTGAATTTTTAGGTACAAACGGTACCATTAATTCTATTGAAGGGAGTGCAAAAATTATCGCATCCCATTTTTTACTGCCAGATGTTATAAGCCTTCCGGTAGATTACCCGGAGCAACCTAAGGTCGAATTAAATTTCCAAATACAAAAGCTTCAATCAAAGAAAAAAGTTTTGAAAGACGCTCGGTTAGGTACGATTAAATTTAAAGAAAAGGAGATCATTCGACTAAGTGTGTTACGACCGGAAGATATGCTTTTTCTTCAATTCGAATTTTATAATTTCAAATACATTAAGAAGGGGCAACAAAGTTATTTGGAGATTGATAACACAAAGAAGCCTGCTGCTATGATTGTTTTGTTTCCACCTCAGCACACATTGGAACAAGCTTTTTGGGAAAACAATTCATTACCAGGTGGTGAAGGGAATGAGAATGTAATTCTACCAGCAAAATATATTCGAAGTGGAAAAAGCAGATTGGTATTTACCGTTCCTTCCGATTTCGAAGGAATGCCAATAGTGATGGATAGACTTTTGGATTGGTCTGCATTTAAATTGAAGGTGAATTACCGGGCTCGGGTAATTGAACCTATAAAAGTCGTTTTCAATAAATTTCAAGAATTCACGAAATCAAAGTTGGGAAACAAAGTTGGTAAACTGAATTTGTCAGATAAGAGAAGTCTGAATATTGTAAAGAATTCCAAGAACAGGTTGAATCGTCAGGATATATACGATTCAGATAGATTGAATGTTGTGTTGCCAGCATCGATGACCGGGCAACTTTTTACTAATATTAATTATTCGTTTCTAAAGGCAAACTTGTTAGAAATGAGAAAACCGTCGGCATTTGAAACATCCATTGAGGCGCCGACTCGTTTGTTTATATCTCCAAATCAATTGGCTGGATTTGCTCATCAGAATAAAGTTCAATTAAAAGATCACCAGGAGTTTGCAAAAGGAAATATTCAGGATATTAAATTTGCTAACCCACTTATAAGTAATAAAGGAAAGTTGACTGAACTTTGGCATTCCAGATTAGGAGTGCGCTTAAAAAATGGGGAAATTGATGAAAATGCTTTGGATGGTTTCCGAACCATTCGAGCTTTATGGGCAAGAGATGCTAGAAAAGACTTACTGCCAAAGCCACCAAGAAACACTCCATTTCGTGCTTCCTTAGATAGTCGGGACAGGCATAATATTGTTCATCAAACGTCGAATTTCCTTATTAATGGATATAAGCCACGTTCTGTTAAGGCAAATCGATTAATGCTTACATCTCTTGGTGCATGGATAGATTTTTATGCCAATTTTAATTATCCGGATTTTCATTCACAAGCTGATTTGGAACTATTGGAATGGGAGCATTTGTCAACGCTGGGTAGAGATCATTATGTGAAAGTTGTTGAAGCTGGCTTTCTATTTCCATTTGGACATTCGGCATCTTTGGTGAAAATAACGGAACGAAAACCTGATTCTTCAACGAGATCGGCAGTTAACCGACAGCGGATGTACATTGTAATTTTAGAACCAGTGGTTTATTATCAAATGCGTGATCCTCAGAATGGATTCCTTTCTTTTCCATTTCAGTCTGTTGAGGTGTTGGCAACGAAAACTCCTGATTTGGCAGCACCTGTGAACATTGAAAATTTGGGCGGTGATTATAATTTTTGGATCAATTCGGGAGGTAAAGAATTAGAATTTGATTTGTTATTGGTAGATCAGGAAGGTGAAGAGCAGAAAATTCGCGTTCCAATGATTTTTATTGGAAAATCGGCAGGCTATAATCAATCTAAATCCGAAAAGGTAGTTGCAGCCTATAATGCAGAGATGAATCTTTCTAAAGTTGATTTTAACAGACAATCTGTGGCTTATTCTCCTTCCTTAATAGAAGGCGATACGCAGTTTGAAACTACTGAAATTCATTATGGGGCACAGGTATTAAACAGCAAACCTTCCACTATTTTAAAATTTCATCCAACAATAAAAACAGCCGCAATAAAAGTACAAGCCATTGAGGAGTTAACAGGCAATCTTGATCCTGTTCTTATTGAGTTAAAAGATGATGATAATGCAGCTAAGATATTCGCCAGGATATTGAGTAATCTGAAAGCTGATTTTTCCGGTTCTTCAGATCAATCCGGCGGTTTTATGAGTCCAAACACTCAAATAACTTCCCTTTCTAAACTAAAAGGACCTTTAGGTGGGGAGGTTGAGAAGCTGGAAAATTTGGATTTTGATCCTGCAGATTTTTTTGGATCAGGAGGAGATATGCCTGTGGCTAAATTGTTTGGTGCAGTATCTATTTTTGAATTACTTCTGGGTAATCTTAATTTTGGTGCAGAGGGCAATCAACAAGCTGATGTTCTCAGTGGTATTAGTAAGCAAATGGAAAGTCTTAAGGAAGACATTCTGGAGCAAGAAGCAGTTCTTGAAAATGCACCGACCGACGCAAAAGAAAGCATACAACAGGAAATTCAGAACCTTCAAGAACAGCTTTCATCAAAGGTAAACGAATTGGAACAACAGCTAAGCGATCATGTTCCACGAATCCCAAATTTTAATACATACCGAACCAGTAAAGCTTTTGTGGTAGAATACCGATGGATTCCGGAAATGGAAGCAAGCAAATCTTTATT
>JAESUW010000088.1 GCA_016760525.1 Labilibaculum sp. | reverse complement strand
GTTCAATAAATATGTACTTAATATGGGAAATATTCATCATAAAAATATGCGGATATGAAAAACGAACAAAGTTGGCTTTCTCCGTTTTTCAGTAAACCCGAATTAGACTAATATTTTTATTAACCGGATTAATAAAAAATCAATATCCACAACACCTCTTAATAATCTCCTGAAATTTTTAATTTTAGCATTAAAATATTCAGCAGAAGCATTTGTGCTTCTATTCATGAAATAATTTATAATTTGTTTGTGATGAACCTCAAAAGTTCTTTTGATTGAGTTGAAAGAATCCAAGCCCGACTTTTCAATTTAATCAAACCAATGAGCTAACTTTAATCTTGCAGTATTGGGTTCTATAGCCTGATTGTAAATTTTTCTCAATCCGTCAGACAAATTATATGCATTCTTGATGTCAGGATATCTCTCAAAAAATATTCGAGCTCTGAGTTTTGCGATTGCGTCCATTTATCTCTGGATTTATACAAAACATATCTGCTTCCAGCCATCAATTGTCTTAGCGTATCACCATTTTCAAGTATCTCAGGCTTGTAAACCTTATCTTCTGCTTTTGCCTTTTTACAGGCGATATTTTCATTGTTTAATATTCTCCCATTGATATTTGATTCGAAGCTCCTGAACAGCGTCATTGGCTAAGTGTTGAACATGAAAACGATCCGTTGTGGCTTCCGCTTTTAGAAAGCACATTTTCACAATCCGATTCATACTTCCAGCCATATCTAATGTAACTAATCTAATAATCCTTCAGGAAAAAAAGAGATAATAGCGACTGGTGCATAAGATAAAAACAGATTTAAATTTTTGATCCTAAAGATATCATGAATTAAGATCAGACCCAATTTTCACCGGTGATCCAAGGATACGAATTTCGATTCCAACACCATATCCTCCCTACTTAAAAAACTCACCCAATTCTTTTTCCAATTGAAATAAAGTTTGAGGTACGGCTACGGTTTTTAGAGATGGATTGATTAGAAACATACTAGGAGTAACGTAAATATTAAACAGATTTGCTGTTGTTCCTTTTAATCCGTCGGTATCACAGGCATTTATCCATGGATAATAATTTTGAGAAACCATTTCATGCCAATAGTTAAGATTGTTATCAAGCGATATGCCTACAACCTCTAAACCTAATTCGTGATATTCCGGGTACAAATCTTTAATCTGCTCAAGCATTTCTCTGCTATGCACACAACTCCCCGACCAAATAACCAATAGAATTAAATCACTGTTAACATCAGATAATGTTTGAATTCTACCATCAAGGGAATGAGGCAATTGCACATCCGGAGCCAACCAACCAGCAGTATTTCCACGCGAATTGATCATTCTTCGTTGTATGGTTTTATTTCCCATAACATATTCGCAGGTATTTAAAACCTTATATGCATCAACAATTAAATGGTATATTTCGGGGTATTGCTTTTCCGGGTATCGATTCATTAAATAATTTGCCACATATTTTTGAGAAGTAGGCTCCAGTTCCGTTAACCAAAATAACTTACTAATAACAATGTTTATCTTTTTATAATTTTCTTGTTTTATCAGCTCTTCGATATGCTGTGCTTTTAAATACCTTCCAATTTTCTCGTAGTAAACCGGCGTAGCTTGCAACACCGTATCTGAAAAAGCGAAGTAATCAAAAAAATGTTTCTGGTAATAATCATCATAACTCTTCCCTCTTAGTTTTAAATCCGGTATTAATTCTTGCTGAGCCAAAACCATTCGTGCTGGCCAAGAATCAATATGAGTTCTCCACAAATCTCTTAACAAACCTCTTTTCTCTTTTCGCACTCTCCTAAATTGAGAGCGCAATTCATTGTATAATGAATCTCTCTCGTTAAGTGTAAGTAATGTTTCCCTTAGACTATTAATACTCCGATTCAGTAATTCAAATTCAGAGAGATAATATTGGAACTGATTATTTTTATCATTATCAGGAAAACGAAGTTCTCCTACTTCTGGTTTTCCATCCAAAGAAAAATGAAAATCAGGCGTTGAAATCAAAAAATCAATATTCCCAGACTCACCTGCAAGTCGATAAAAACCATAATCTCCTTCCCAGGAAATAGAAAGATTCCCATCATCTGAAACATCAGCATAATCTATAATAAACACACCACCTTCATCTCCTTGCAAGAGTAAAAACTGTTCCATCTTGCAATCGGGCATTTGAGCGGTTAAATTAAATTGTATTTGTCCAAACACTGAATGTGTTAACAGCAAACATGCAAATACCAGAAATTTATTATTCATGAATATCACCTTCTTATTTATATGATATAATTACCTACGAGAAATATAAAGGTACATATTCTTATTATGGATAGCCAAAAGCTTATATTTATTTAACAAGTTGATTCAATAGTCAGATAAAAATAAAGTTTTTCAATTCTGTAAATTTTCAGTAAATTTATGATTCCATGAAGTAAGATTCCTTAGCTCAGCTGGTAGAGCACAACACTTTTAATGTTGGGGTCCTGGGTTCGAACCCCAGAGGGATCACTATAAACCATCAAATAAGTTTGGTGGTTTTTCCATTTTATATAAGAAAAGTTAAGCACAGCTATTTTAAATAGTTTGCTTATATTTAATGTAATAATTTCAACATACATGCAACGCATGATTTCCGCATTCGTCATTAGAATAGAAATTGATTAATGAGCTCACAGTACAAGAACATTCACCACGACCTAATTGAGCTTTGCGGAAAAAATGACCCCAAAGCCCAGTTCAAAATCTACAAGTTATACTACAAAGCAATGTATAACTCATCTTTACGAATTGTAAAGGATGTTGCGGAGGCAGAAGATATTATGCAGGAAGCGTTTTTAGCGGCATTCAAAAATATTAAAAAATACAAAGGTGAAGTAAGTTTTGGTGCATGGTTAAAAAGAATAGTCATAAATCGTTCTCTGGATAGTCTAAAAAAGAAGAAACTGGAGTTATTTCCTCTCGATGATGAGCTCTATAAATTATCAGAAGAAGAAAATAAAGATCAAAACATTGAATATTATGAAGAAGAACTAAATCGATTAAAAAAAGGAATAAACCTGCTGCCAACAGGCTACCGAATAATCTTGAATTTGTATTTAATTGAAAGATATGATCATGAAGAGATAGGAAGTATTCTTAACATTACAGCCTCTACGTCCCGATCACAATTCTTACGAGCAAAGAGAAAACTGATTCAGATAATTTCGGAAAACAAAAACCAAAAAATGCTATGAACCTTCTTTTCCTTTTAAAATGAAAAGAAGGTTACATACTACAATCAATGAAAATTTGTAAGTATGAAAGAATTAGAAGAATTAGAAGAATTTTTACGAGAACATAAAGATCAATTTGATGATTATGAACCACAGGATGGTCATTTCGAGAACTTTCTTGAGAGAATCAATCATCAGAAAAAAAGAAATTTATTTGAAAGCATTCCAAACTTTTTAAAAGTGGCTGTAATAATTACTTTTGTAATCTTTTCAGGGCTTATTGGATATCAGATTCGAAACATGCAGGCTGATGATTTAGGATTGGGAGCAATATCTCCCGAATACCAAGAGGTTGAATCGTTCTACACGGCTAACATCAACAATCAACTTAGTATGCTTAAGCAATTTGGCAGTTTTAATAAAGAACAACACCAAAGTATCCTGAATGAAGAATTGAAAGATATGGATGAGCGATATTCACAGCTAAAAAAAGAGCTGGAATTACATCCGGATGATGATAGAGTTATTCAAGCAATGATTGAATATTATCAGGTTAAAACAAACATTTTGAATCGTATCATTGAACAGTTGTATCAGATTAAAAAACAAAATAGAAATAACCTGAATACAGCAGTGTAAGTAAGATAAAATCATAAAAAACACACATCCTAAATAAAAAGACTATGAAAACTTTAAAATTCAAATTATCCACGTTCTTGTTTGTTTTGCTTCTCGGGTTTACGACAAATGCACTGGCATTGGATGACTTCGAGAAACAAATTAAAGAAGTATTCGTGGCCCCGGAAGGCACTAAATTTAACATCACAAATAAATACGGAGATATTGATATAAAAAATTGGGATCGTGATTCTGTATCCATTACTGTTACAATAACATTAGAAACATCCAGCGAAGAAAAAGCCAAATCACTTTTCAAGAGTATCAATATTAAACTTGACAAGATGGGCAATGAAATTAAAGCCACAACAGCGATGTCTCATCAATTTAAAACCGGGCACAAATTCAGTATCGATTACGAAATATTTATGCCTGAATATGTAAAATTAGATATTTCGAATAAGTTTGGTAATATCTACATCAGCTCGTTACGTGCTAAAACAAATATAAACTTAAGTTATGGAAACCTTCAGGGCGACAGCTTTCTTTACCCTGAAGAGAAGCCTGTAAGTACTATTAACCTTAGCTATGCCAAAGCAACAATAAACGAATGCAACCGTACTAAATTAACTTTAAAATATTCAAAAATGAATATTGGTACAAGCAAAGCTTTAGTTGTGGTAAGTCGTTACTCTAAGCTTCATCTTGATAACAACGAAACTGTTCTTGCTGATAGTAAGTACGATGCTTTCAACATTATAAATACAAACACGTTTATAGTTAGCATGGGACAATATTCCGATTTCAAAATTGAAAATGTGAACAAGAATTTGGAATTGAATCTTCGTTATGGAAATTGCAAAATCAACAATGTATCCAAAGAATTTGAATCAATTAAGATTGAAAATCAATATGTTGCCAGCCGTATTTCAATCGAAGAAGGTGCAAGTTATTCACTAGATGCTGAAACAAAATATTGTGGCATTAGCTATCCTGAAAATGCACAGGTAATTGAGAAGATAGTCAACAATTCAGAAACTTCATTAAAAGTTATTGTTGGATCATCAACATCACCAAAAGGGAAAGTTCAAATTAACAGTCAGTATGGCAATGTAAGTCTTAAATAACTTAAACTACTATCGATATATAATCCCTCTTTGCTTCGCAAAGGGGGATTTTTCAATAAAAGAAACCAAAGCTTAAAAAATAAATTTCATTATCAACCAATCTAATTCATAATATTGTAATTTTATCCTGTAAACAATAACAAAATTTAAAATGACTGTTGCTGAAAGAGTAAACGCCATGCGTTCTTTACTGCATGAAAAAGATATTCATGCCTATATTATTACCAGTACCGATCCTCATATGAGTGAATACGTTCCAGAAAGATGGGCAACACGGCAATGGCTATCCGGCTTTACCGGCTCTGCAGGAACACTTGTAATAACCCAGGAAAAAGCTGGTTTATGGACAGATTCCAGATATTTTCTTCAGGCAGAAACCCAATTAAAGGAAAGTGGAATTGAACTTTTCAAAATAGGAACTTCCGGCACTCCTTCTCAATACGAATGGCTTTCAAACGAACTACCTATTAATCCGAATGTTGGATTTGATGGAACTTGTTTTTCCGTTGCCCAA
This sequence comes from Labilibaculum sp., assembly GCA_016760525.1. Taxonomy (GTDB): domain Bacteria; phylum Bacteroidota; class Bacteroidia; order Bacteroidales; family Marinifilaceae; genus Labilibaculum. Next base: position 9,166 of record JAESUW010000088.1, on the reverse strand, counting down.
ACCAGAGAACTAAAAAACAAATTAGGCAATTTAGGCATTCAGATTGTAGAAGAATTCGATCTTGTTAATGAAATTTGGGAAAATAGACCAGAACTCCCCAACAAGATGATTTTCGATCATGAAGTTTCATTTTCAGGCCAAACCAGATACAGCAAATTGCTAAAAATCCGTAAAAAAATGGAAGAATGCGATTGCAAATTTCATTTTGTTGGTAGTTTAGATGACATCGCCTGGATATTCAATATTCGAGGAAATGATGTAGATTACAATCCTCTTGCACTAGCCTACGCCATTATTGGAATCGAATCGGCTACCCTTTACCTTAGCGATGATCATATCTCAAATGATTTAAAACAAAGTTTAGCCCAAGATGAAATTCACATTGCAAATTACGATCACATATTCTGCGACTTGAAAGAGATTGCCGGATCTGCAAGCGTTCTTCTTGATGCAAACAGAACCAATTTAAATGCATTCAACTCAATAAGTGCCAATATCGTTGAGATTGATAATCCATCTCAAATTCTGAAAAGTATCAAAAATGAAGTGGAAATTGAAGGAATGAAAAACGCTATGAAAAAAGATGGTGTTGCTCTTTCGCAATTCTACTTTTGGCTTGAAGAAAATATTGGCAAAATAAAAATTACCGAATTTACGGTAATGAATAAATTAAAGGAATTTAGATCATTACAAAAAGATTTTAAAGGCGAAAGTTTTGGGACAATTGCTGGCTACAAAGATCACGGGGCTCTTCCTCACTACTCCACAACACCCGAATCGGATGTTGAAATTAAACAGGAAGGATTGCTTCTAATTGATTCAGGAGCGCAATACTTTGACGGAACTACCGACATTACCAGAACCGTACCAATGGGCGAATTAAGTGAAGAAGAGAAAACCGATTTCACTCTGGTTCTAAAAGGAATGATTCAACTGGCAATGGCTAAATTCCCGAAAGGAACACGTGGTTGCAATTTGGATATATTAGCTCGTCAAGCTTTATGGAATAGTGGTAAAGATTACGGACACGGAACCGGGCATGGTGTTGGATGTTTTATGAATGTTCATGAAGGCCCTCAAAGTATCCGACAAGAAATTAAAGACCAGGCATTATTACCGGGCATGATTACTTCTGACGAACCAGGGTTTTATCGTGAAGGCTTCTATGGAATTCGACATGAGAATCTTATTCTGTGCTGCAAAGACAAATCAACTCCATTTGGAGAATTCCTAAATTTTGAAACAATTACATTGTGCCATTTCGAAACGAAAGGAATTACAATCGAGTTACTAACACCAAAAGAAAAACAATGGTTAAATAATTATCATCAAAAAGTTTACGATAAAATATCTCCTGAGCTGGATGAAAAACACAAAAATTGGTTACAAGAAAAAACCAAAGCAATATAACAATAAACGCCTCATAACTGAGGCGTTTTTTTATTCACGAATATATTGTAACAACCAGATTTCTACGACCTCCTCTATTTCTAAATTCACACAAGTAAATTCCTTGCCAAGTTCCCAAATTTAACTGATAATTCGTAATTGGAATTGTAAGCTCAGTCCCCATTAAGGAAGATTTAACATGAGCAGGCATATCATCAGATCCTTCAAAAATATGAGTATAGAAGGTTTGATTCTCGGGGACCATATTATTCATGATTGATTCAAAATCATCGCGAACCGAAGGATCGGCATTTTCATTTATAGTTAAAGCAGCAGAAGTATGTTTTATAAATAAATTAAGAATTCCCATTTTAGGCAAATCAGTTAAATGCCTTTCAATTTCAGAATCGATAAGATGATAACCTCTACCATATACTGGCAATGTAATTTCTAATTGTTGGATCATAAACTCTTTATAATTAGGTTTTATATGCAAGATAATGTATTCAATAAAATCCTCAAAAAAATACAAGTTCCCATTACTGGATTTCTAAACATAGAAAATTCAGTTATGGGAACTGTTTTGCTAAAACTTAAATTATACCAATTAATGACGAATGCGAACACTCACTTTAATTGGCTTTTTTTCAAATACTTTTTTAACACAGGCAACCATCTGGTTTTCTGAAATATGATCTTCCGATTCAACCTTTCGAATGCGGTCTTTAAGCATTGGCTCTTTACTTATGTGCTTTGCAAGGTGTACCTTAATCTCTGCCGGACCAAATAAATAAATCTCTTCTGCATCTGCTAAGCGATCAGTAATACTTTCAAAATAATGCTTTAATTGATGACGTCTTTTATGTGTTATTTTTGTTGCAGGATTTATAAACTGATTGCCCATACGGGAATAAGCTTTTGTTTCTCCCTTAAAACGAATCCTCGATTCAATCTCAGATTCAATTTTATCAACTGTTGTTCCATTGTCCTCAACGGTAATAATATAGGCCTTTTCGGTGTCTAACCAAACTCCAATGTTTTTTTTCATTTTCGCCTCCTTTTAATAAATAAAATTTAAATAATTTGAAACGGCTTTAAAACGGCAGGTTTAAGAGAAGAATAATCTTAATTCAATTGAAGAAACAGGCTCCAATAATTTTATAAAGATGGATTTTCATATAATGATAAAATTAATAACCGTTTATTCTCTTTATATAGGTCTAAACTAAATTTACGAATTTTTCTGTCTTTTGTCAAGCTTAAACCCTGAATAATAGGACTATTCATATAAAAAAGAATCAACAAAAAAACACAACTGTTTTTTTTTAAATACAATAAAAATAGATCTGAGTATCTAATGAAAATATAAGATGAAATGGAAGCAAGCATCCTAAAAGCGTCACAGAATAAAAATAAAAAATGGGACTCATTTCTGAATCCCGTCGTATATTTAAATCTGTGTTAAGCTATTTACATGATTAAAAAGCAATACAATTTGCTTATCAATAAAATCTCTAATTTAGCTTATAATCTGAAATTTCTCCTGAACAAAACCAAAACAAATATCGTCTACAGCATTACATACTGCATTATAGGCCTGCTGTTTAACATTATCTTCCTCCTCAACACCAGACGGATCAGGAAGTTCGAACAGCAAAATTTCCGGGTCTCCCTTGATTGCAGGAACGCTGGATTCAAGCTTCTTGTCAAAACACAAAACAAAATCAAAAGCCAATTCGTTCAATTCACTAATAGTCTTAGACTTGTATTCCGGAATATCCATTACAGCTTCGGCCATCGCTTTTTGAGCCATCACATGAATTGATCCTTTTTCTAATCCTGCACTCCAAACCTCTATGTATTTTTTACCGTAATATTTCAACCACTTTTCGGCCATTTGTGAACGAGCCTCATTTCTATCGCTTAACACCAATACTTTCTTCACAATTCAATCTTTTTAATATTATAGATGCAAATGTATAAATTTGCAGAGAAATAGAACAAGTTACAGAACAGCTAAGGTAAATTCAATTACATATTTACAGCCTTTGCATACTCTTCCACCTGTTTAAAAACGCGCATAAAATTTCCACCCCAAATTTTACTAATATCTTCTTCAGAATAATTTCTCTTTACTAATTCTTTAGTGATGTTCATTATTTGACTTACATCAACACAGTCTTTAAGACCACCACCGCCATCAAAATCGGTACCTATACCTACGTAATCAATACCAATTAAATTTACGATATGGTCGATATGATCAACGGCATCAGCAACAGTAGGTTTATCTTTTGGATAATCGATTTGTATTTGGCGCCACTCACTCCATATTTTTTCCTCTTCCTCTTTCGACATTTTACCCGCATTTCTATAACGAGCACGTAACTTCAATTCTTTCTGATAGCCAAGCGTTGTTGTATCCGGAGCTTTTACGTAATCATCCAAAATACACATTTGAATAACTCCACCATTTTTAGCCAAAGCCTTTAGCATTTCGTCTGTTAAATTTCTAGGACTATCGCATACTGCCCGGGCACAAGAATGTGATGCAATCACCGGCGTTTTAGACAATTTCATCACATCAAAAAATGAACTATCCGAAATATGGGACACATCAATCAATATTCCCAAATCATTCATTTTTGGAACTACTTCTTCGCCAAATGAACTCAATCCATTAAACTCAGCTCCATTTTTATCAGTAGATGAATCACATATGTCATTATTTGAGGTATGATACCGATTGTTGTTTCGTTTGAACCATAAATTCGCAAGCTCATATACGCCTCAACTCAACATACATCGGCATTATACCATTTAGCTTTATAGCCAAGCCTAAAGTCCATTTGGTATCACACAAGGTAATGTAGCGCACGCCCTTCTTAAAATATCTTTCCACTTCAGAAATATCCTCTCCAATTGGGAAACCATTTTCAAGCCCAATATAAATTGCTCGTTTGCCTTCCTTTTCCAAACGATAGCCATCTTCAACCGACAAAGCAACTTCTGCCAATTCTTTATTTTTATTACATGCTGCATAAATCGAATCAATCAATTCATCAGCTTTCATGCGTGCAGTAAGTATATTTTCATCAGTTCTTTCTCTTTGCGATGTAAAAGCGGCAAAAAAGATTCCGTCCAATCCACCTTCTTTCATTCTAGGAAAATCAACACGACTACCACCATTAACAAATGGATGAGCAAGCGCAATATCAAAATCTTCATCCAATAAATGATAAGGAGTATCTACATGAGTATCAATCGTAAATGCGTGATTGTGGATTTTAGCGACTTTTTGTTCCTCACTTTGGCAGGATGACAGAACTGTTATTAAGCTAATAAACAAACCTGTCAAATAAATATTTTTCATATTTCAATTGGTTTTGATTATAGAACACATAAAGATAAACTCATTCGAGCAAAAATAGTTGAAAATTGATTTTTTTATATTTTATGGAAACTATTCCTTTATTTAGAATTGCTTTGTATCTTGGTGTTTTAGTTATTTTCAATAAAAGTTTCCAATTCTAAAACCCAACAGGCTGTATACCATTATGGTTCAATCAACATATCGATTTCTTCTTCTGATTATCTTCTTGCTTCCATTACAAAYAGCAGCRCAACAGAATGCCRTTMTAAAAGGAAASATCACTGACAGCAAGCAGAATCCTATTTCTGGTGCTTATATYCAAATTGRAACTTTTTCTCAATTTACAACAAGCRACGCCAACGGAKATTACAAAATARAAACTCCATCAAACCAAWCATTCACCATAAAAATATCGCACATAAGCTACAAAAGCATTGTTGYAAATTTTGAATTACAATCAGGAGAGACAAAARTTTATAATTCTACATTAGAAATAAAACAAGAACAACTAAACGAGGTTRTTGTAGAATCGAATCAARCCATATCWGATAAAAATATAATTATTAGCACTGATCATTTAGAACRACTGCCTGTTACAGGAAGTGGAGCTGTAGAACAAGTCATTAAAACTCTGCCTGGTGTTAGTTCTAACAACGAGTTAAGCTCTCAGTATTCTGTACGAGGAGGAAATTTCGATGAAAATTTGGTCTATATTAATGAGATTGAAATTTATCGACCAAACTTAGTTCGTTCAGGGCAGCAAGAAGGATTAAGTATCATCAATCCGAATTTAGTTTCATCTGTTCAGTTTTCTACTGGTGGATTTGATGCAAAGTATGGTGATAAATTATCTTCTGTTTTGGATGTAAAATACAAGACCCCGAATAAATTTGAAGCTTCTGCTGAAGCAAGTTTACTAGGTAGTTCTTTTCACTTTGCCAATAGCAGTAAAAACAATAAACTCACCTATTTGGCGGGAGTTCGGTACAAAACCAATGAATACCTTCTAAATTCATTGGATACAAAAGGTGAATACAAACCAAATTATACGGATGTTCAGGCACTGATAAATTATCGTTTTTCCTCATCACTTAGCATACATTTGTGGGGTAGTTTTAGCGAAAACAACTACAATTTTAAACCAAAAACCCGGAATACATCTTTTGGTACAATTAATAATGCCCTTCAACTTAAAATTTATTTCGACGGCAAAGAAAAAGACAAATATAAAACCAATATTCAGGCACTTACCTTAAAATTCCATCCAAACAGTAAGTCTTTGTTCCGTATAATTGCCAGCAGATACAAAACAACGGAAAAGGAGACTTTCGATATTATGGGACAATATTATCTTAGTGATTTATTTATATCACAAGGAGGAAGTTCGACGGAGAGCATTCAAAATTTAGGTGTAGGAACATTTATCGATCATGCACGAAATAAACTTCAAAAAGAAGTTACTGCAATAGATATAAAAGGAGATCACAGCATTGATAATTTATTTCTTCAATGGGGAATTGGAGGAAAACACGAAGAAATAGATGATCAAATTAATGAATGGCAATATCAGGATTCTGCTGGCTATGCAGTTCCTGTATCCGATAGCGAGGTAGCTCTCGCCTATTCCAGAAATGCGAATAACAAAGTTAAAAGCAATCACATCACATCTTTTGCCCAAGGAACCTATATAATTCAGAACAACAAAGGTGAGTTTCAGTTTACCGGAGGCTTAAGGTATCATTTCTGGGATTATAATAATGAGAGTTTCTTATCTCCCCGTGTATCGATCAATTACATTCCAAACTGGAATCAAAAAGTGAAATTTCGATTTTCGACCGGCTATTATCAGCAATCGCCATCTTACAGAGAAATGCTTAGCATCAGTGGACAAATAACTAAGAATCTGAATCGACAAAAATCAATTCATTATGCTCTGGGGCAGGAGTATTACTTTACTGCATGGAATCGTCCATTTAAATTCTCCAGCGAATTATATTACAAAGATCTTAAATCATTAACACCATATGATATTGAAAATGTTCGAATTCGATATTACGGAGATAAAAAATCGAAAGGCTATGCCACTGGCCTGGATTTAAGAATTAATGGTGAATTTGTTCCCGGTACTGAATCATGGGCAAGCTTATCTATAATGAAAACCGGAGAAGATATTATAGGTGATGAACTTGGCTATATACCCAGACCTACCGACGAAAGAGTAAATTTCTCAATGTTTTTTCAAGATTATTTACCAAATAATCCTTCGTATAAAATGCATTTGAGTTTATTCTATGGAGGAAAATTACCTATATGGACTCCCAAAAAGGGAAAAAACGGCAAAACTTTCAGAATGCCTAATTACAAAAGAATTGATTTGGGATTTTCGAAGGTATTGGTTGACGAAAATACAAAGACTAAAAATGCTTTGTTAAAACATTTTAAATCGATGTGGATAAGTCTGGAAGTTTTCAATGTTTTGGACATTAGCAATACTGTGTCTTATTTATGGATTAATGATATTTCCGGAAATCAATACGCAATTCCTAATTACCTTTCATCAAGAAAATTAAACTTAAAGCTAACAGCTAAATTTTAGCAGCTATTATATAATCAAACAGCCTTTTTAGCTATTTTGCGTAACGATCAAAACAACACTTACATATGTTTCAATTTCTGCATCCCGAGATTCTATGGGCTTTATTAGCACTTCTACTTCCTATTATTATACATCTTTTTAATTTTAAAAGATTCAAAAAGATATATTTCAGCAACTTAAAGTTTCTCAAAAATTTAAATATCGAAAATAAACGCCGTTCTAAAGTGAAAAAATGGCTGCTGCTCTTGCTTAGACTACTCGCTTTAGCATGCATCATTATTGCCTTTTCTCAACCTTACATCTCCAACGAGAATGGTAATAACACAAAATTACAAACAAACGAGTGCTTTACTATTTACATCGACAATTCATTTAGTATGAATGCTGAAACTGAAAATGGTAATGCTTTAGAAGTAGCAAAAAATAAGGCTATCGAGCTGATAAACAGCTACCCAAACTATTCCAAAATAAGAATTTACAGTAATAATTTCTTTTCGTTCACCTCAAGTCTTACTAAACAACAGGCCATTGCAAGAGTTATGGAAATAAACCCTTCGCCAATACCTGTGGTTCTTTCTAAACAAATCAAAAAAATACAAATTAATAATGCTGATAACAATTGTCTCTTATACGTATTCTCCGACTTTCAAAAAGCGCAAAGCGATATAGAAAACATAAAGGCCGACAGTACAAGTTCAATTACATTTATACCTCTTTCTGTTCAGCGATCAAATAATTTACTAATTGATTCCTGTTGGTTTGATAAGCCTTATCATCAAATTAATCGGGGCAAGGAACTTTTTGTGAGAATTGTGAATACGTCAAATCGAAGTTATCAGAAAACACCTATCAAGCTTAGTATAAACGACAGTATAAAATCCATTTCAAATTTTGATATTGATGGAAATTCAAAAAAAATTATAAGTCTAAAATACCAGGATAACAGATCGGGGATACACCAGGGAATGGTTGAAATAAACGACTTTCCAATCACGTATGATAATAAATTATTTTTTTCATACTCTATTAATAATCGAATTCAAATTTTGTCTGTAAATCAAGATAAACCTAACAAATACCTAAATAAATTATTCTCTGGAACAGAAATATTTAACTTCAAGAATAGTAACAAATCGAAGGTATTTAGCGAGAATCTGGAAAGCTTTCAATTGATCATTTTAAATGAAATTAAAACGATGGAAAGCGGTTTGATCCAAAGTATTAAAAACTACCTAAGCAACGGAGGACATGTACTACTAATTCCAAGTAACAAAATTTCAAATTCTGTCAACCTGTTTCTTGAAGAAATATCAGCTCCTCAATTAACGCAGATGGATTCAAGCAAACAAAAACTATCATTAATTGAGTTAAATTCGGAACTTTATCAAAATGTTTTTGAAGAGATTAAAAAAGATGCCCGACTTCCTGATATTTACAGACATTACAAATTAAAAAAGTCTAAGAATAAATTATTAGAAAATATTTGGAAGACACAAGCCGGCGACAATGTTTTAAGCAAAGTAAAATATGGTAATGGCCAATTCTATCTACTTGGAATGCAACTAGGCGTTATTGGCGCTTGGTTGTGGCGCGGTATTGGTCAAAGGCGGGCATGGCACTGATGAGCTGGTGCATGACGTACTGGTAACCGAAGAGCAAATTGAAACTATGTCGGCGGAACGGTTTGATACAGTTCACACTCACGGAACCGGTTGTTCGCTTGCCTCCGCTATTGCCGGGGTTTTGTCTCAAGGAGCGCCGCTGCCAGTGGCTGTGAATGTGGGGCGTGATTATGTGCGCGAAGCCAT
>JAESUW010000012.1 GCA_016760525.1 Labilibaculum sp. | reverse complement strand
CTGTCGCTTAAAATTACCCCGCTAATCATACATAGCAGACACAGAGGTGGAACACCAAAGCATTTGTAGAAATCACACACAACAAACGTTCAGGTGCAGAGCACCGAAGCATTTACAGCTAACATTAATCCATCTACATTCAAAAAATAAAACCTCGGTACTCTACAAAATCGTAAAATAAAATCCATCACAACGACTCTGTCGCTTAAAATTGCCCCGCTAATCATACATAGCAGACATAGAGGTGCAGAGCACCGAAGAATTTGTAGCATTTGTAGCAACACACATCACAGACAAACGTTCAGGTGCAGAGCACCGAAGCATTTGCACATAAATCAAAAATTATTTCCACAAAAAAAGAGCGTCACCCTTAGGTAACGCTCTCGATATTTGGATTACAGTCTAAATTAATCCTTAATTTTTGCTACTAAGAACTCACGGTTCAAACGAGCGATGTTTCCAATAGAAATTCCCTTAGGACATTCTACTTCACAAGCTCCGGTATTGGTACAGTTACCAAATCCCATTTCATCCATTTTTGCAACCATGCTCTTCGCACGACGCGCAGCTTCAACTTTACCCTGAGGAAGTTTTGCCAGGTGAGATACCTTTGCAGAAACAAACAACATTGCCGATGAGTTTTTACAAGTTGCAACACAAGCACCACAACCAATACAAGCTGCAGCATCCATTGCTTCCTCAGCATCATCCTGAGAAATTAGAATTGCATTACCATCTGGTACACCACCAGTGTTTACTGAAATGTAACCTCCTGATTGAAGAATCTTCTCGAATGCAGTACGATCTACAATTAAATCTTTAATTACCGGAAATGCTCCAGCTCTCCAAGGCTCAATAGTAATAGTTTCTCCATCAGAAAACATACGCATGTGCAGCTGACAGGTAGTGATATCATCATCTGGTCCATGAGCACGTCCGTTAATAAACAAGCTGCACATTCCACAAATACCTTCTCTACAATCATGATCGAAAGCAATTGGTTCTGTACCAATACTAACCAACTCCTCATTCAAGATGTCAAGCATCTCCAAAAATGAAGTTCCAGTTGAAATATCATTAATTTTGTAAGTCTCAAACTTACCTTGTGCTTTAGCGTTCTTCTGACGCCAAACTTTTATTGTTAATTCTTTTAATATCTTGTCTGCCATTGTGTTTAGATTTGAGATACTAGATTTGAGATATTAGATTATGAGCTATCTGCTTAATTTCTGTTTCAGAGAATAAATCATTTTCTGAATTTCCTGATTAATTTCTATTGCTTGAGTCAAATCCTTTTCTGATAAAAAAGATAAATCGACACATAAAGTGAGCAATGTTTCTAATTCAAAAGAACTTCCATTTGCAATATCAAGAAATCTACAAAAATCGATATTAGTTTTTCTTCCACTTCCTTCAGCAATATTGGCAGGAATTGAAATTACTGCATGATTGATTTGTGAAATCAATCCAAATTTCTCTTCATTTGGCAACACAGAAGTTAATTGGTAAACTATTTTTACCAACTCCCGTCCTTTTTGCCAAACTATGAAATCTTTAAACTTGTGCATTATAAAACAATTCAGATTTTCTCATATCTCTTATCTCACACCTCATATCTATTTATATGAGCGTTGAGTTAATTTAACATTCTCGAATACTAATTCTTCTTTGTTCAAAACAGGATCTTTACCTTCACCCTGGTATTCCCAAGCTGAAACATATAAAAAGTTCTCGTCATCACGTTTAGCTTCACCATCTTCAGTCGTTGATTCTTCACGATAGTGACCACCACAAGATTCTTTACGATCCAGAGCATCACGAGCCATCAATTCACCTAAATCCAGAAAATCTTCAACACGACCGGCTTTTTCAAGCTCGATGTTCATTGTATCGTAATCTCCGGTGATACGAAGATCTTTGTAGAAATCTTCACGAAGTGTCTTAATTTCCTTAATTGCTAATTTCAGACCGTCTTCGTTACGAGCCATTCCAACATTTTCCCACATGATGTTACCCAAACGCTTGTGAAAAGAATCTACCGACTTGCTTCCTTTGATGTTATACAAACGAGTCATGCGATCGGTAACCGCTTTTTCTTTCTTCACAAACTCCTGATGATTTACATCGATACGAGGAACCTGAATTTCATCAGCCAAGTAATCACCAATTGTATATGGCAATACGAAATATCCATCAGCCAAACCTTGCATCAAAGCAGAAGCACCTAAACGGTTAGCTCCGTGATCGGAGAAGTTAGCCTCACCAATTGCGTATAAACCAGGAATGTTAGTCATCAAGTTATAATCTACCCAAATACCACCCATTGTGTAATGAATTGCAGGGTAAATCTGCATTGGCAATTCGTAAGGATTTGATGCAGTAATTTTTTCATACATCTGAAACAAGTTACCGTAACGAGCTTCGATAACATCCTTACCTAATCTTTCGATAGAATATTTAAAGTCAAGGTAAACTGCTTTTCCAGTCTCGTTTACACCGAAACCTTCATCACATCTTTCTTTAGCTGCACGAGATGCAACATCACGAGGAACCAAGTTACCATATGATGGGTATCTTCTTTCCAAGTAGAAATCACGATCTTCCTCAGCAATATTATTTGCTGTGATTTCACCTTTTTGCAATTTAACTGCATCTTCTTTTTTCTTTGGAGTCCAAACACGACCGTCATTACGCAATGATTCCGACATCAATGTCAGTTTCGATTGTTGTTCGCCATGAATTGGAATACAAGTTGGGTGAATTTGCACGTAACAAGGATTCGCGAAACAAGCACCGTTTTTATATGCCTGCCATGCAGCTCCAGCATTACATCCCATCGCATTTGTTGAAAGGAAGAATACATTACTGTATCCACCAGATGCAATTACTACAGCATGAGCACTGTAACGTTCGATTTCACCAGTAATCAAATTACGGGTAATAATACCACGAGCTTTTCCTTCGATAATTACGATATCCAATAACTCATTACGTTCGTGCATTTCAATTTTTCCTTGTCCGATCATACGATTCATAGAAGCGTAACAACCCAACAACAATTGCTGTCCGGTTTGACCACGAGCATAGAAAGTACGGCTTACCAATACACCACCAAATGAACGGTTGGATAATGTTCCGCCATATTCACGTGCAAAAGGTACACCTTGAGCAACACATTGATCAATGATATCACCACTTACTTCAGACAAACGATGAACGTTAGCCTCACGTGCGCGGTAATCTCCACCTTTAACTGTATCGTAAAATAAACGATGAACTGAATCGTTATCGTTCTGATAATTTTTAGCAGCGTTAATACCACCCTGAGCAGCAATAGAGTGAGCTCTACGACCTGAATCCTGGTAGCAAAATGCTTTTACGTTGTATCCCATCTCTGCCATAGAAGCGGCAGCAGATCCACCGGCTAATCCGGTTCCTACAACGATAATATCTAATTTTCTCTTATTCGCAGGACTAACCACCTTAATGGCAGCTTTATGGCTTGACCACTTTTCAGCTATTGGTCCGGCTGGAATTTTTGAGTTTAATACTGTCATAACCGTTTTTTATTATTAGCAATTAAGCAAAAAAGTGTAAATACAAAGGAATGATTGAGAATCCGGCTGCAACAAAAATTGCATAGATATAACCAACTTTTTCCAATCTTGATCTCCACAAGCTATTGCTTAAACCAACTGACTGGAAAGCTGACCAAAACCCGTGAGCCAGGTGCATCCCTAACAAAATAGCACCTACAACATAAAGTCCGGTATAAACCATTCCCATAGAGCCATTTGTAAATAGATTTTTCACCAACTGATAATCATCATGTACATTCCCTTCGATCTGAATAGGAATAAAGAAATGCATTAAGTGCATTACGATGAAAACCAAAACAAGACCACCCAAAACAAACATGTTTCGAGAAGACCAGGTACTGCTTTCTCCCAAATTTTGAGAAGCATACTTCTGTGGACGAGCTTTCATGTTTTGAAGGGTTAAAATTATCGCATAAATAATATGGACAAAAAAACCACCAGCCAATACCGGCTGCAAACCAAAACGAATAGCCGGCAAAGCCATAAAATGTGCTCCGGCGTTAAACAGCTCTCCTGTGCTGTCAAACATTAAAAAGGAGTTCAATATCAGGTGTACTAAAATAAATAGCACAAGAAAAAGCCCTGATAAACTCATTATCAACTTCTTCCCAATAGATGAACTTAAAAAACTGCTCATAAGTTTAAAGATTTAATTAGACTGTTTTTTATAAACTTTACTATATTAATTTGCAAATGTAAATGCTCCTGATTGATGAAACGATATTTAGGAACATATGTAATTTATTTAGACCGATTCTACATCGAATCGAATTCCTGAATTTCTTAGAAATTTAAGAATTAAATTCAGGTATAAATCTAACGGTAAACCAATTACAGAATAAATTCCTTATTTGCTTTCCGCTAAAGTGCGCAAGTTATCAAATATTTGCATGTTATAGAACAAGGTTTTAAGATATTGTTTTACATTTAGAATCCATGATACGTTTAGATGCTTAAATTTTAGATCGTAAAACACGCTTAATTTACAATATCATTAAAAAAATAAGACTAAAATTGTCTCATCTGCAAAACACACTCTACTAAATTAAAACAATAATCTAACTAATAAATACTGGAGTAGCTATATGGATCAATTTTTACAACTGAAAAACTACAACCTGCGTTACCGCGATAAGGGGAAAGGAAATACTGTTCTATTACTACACGGATATTTAGAGTCTCTGGAAACATTCGAAACATTTGCAAATGATCTTTCCAGATTAGCACGTGTAATTACTCTTGATTTACCCGGTCATGGACTATCGGAATTAAAAGTAAAAACGTGCAGTGTGGAAGATATGGCCAAAGCTGTGAATGAATTAGCTCTGCATCTGCAACTCAAAAAAATCAATATCATTGGTCACTCGATGGGTGGCTATGTGGCCTTGGCTTACGCCGATAAATACAAAAATATGCTTGAAAGTTTTTGTTTATTCCACTCCTCGCCAAATGCGGATACTGAAGAGAAAAAGGCAAATCGAAAACGAGAAATTGAATTGATAATTCAAGGCAAAAAGGAACAAATTTGTAAGGCCAGCATCCCAAATACTTTCTCTAATCGCAACCTCGATAAATTTGCCCATGAAGTTGAGCGCGCAACACTAATTGCCTGCAAAACACCCGATCATGGAATTATTGCTGCACTGGAAGCCATGATGAACCGACCAGACCGTAATCATATCCTAAAGGCTCTGAATATGCCTAAAGTAAGCATTATTGGCAAGGAAGATAATTTTATTCCGATGAAAGCAGCCCGAGAAATTGCCCGGAAAAACGATTTAACTCCTTTTGTATTGCAAACCTCGGGACACATGGGCTTTATTGAACAACGACAAGAATGTTTAAGGGAGATTTTTCGGATTATTTATGAATGCTAGGAATTGACGCTGATTGCGCTAAAAAATATGATTAACGATTAGAAACGCGAGTAAAGCAACTCTTAAAATTACCAGAATATATTTAAAAATAAAAAAGGATGCTACAAATAGCATCCTTTCAATTTTTATATCTAACAATACAGTCTTATTTTTTTCCACCACCAAAATGGAAACCAACTTTAACGGACATATAGTTGAATTCGTCAAATCCTTCTTCTTGACCGAAGATTAAATTGTACTGAAGAGCCATGTCGAAATGACCGTAAGAAAAACCAACTTTAGGAGCAATACCAAATTTTGATCCTAGATTCATACTAACAATAGTTTCCCCTTCAAATTCTGTATCAGCAGATCCTAAAGCATAAATACCTGCATCCATTCCAACAAATGGACGAAATGAATTCGTATTGAAATAGTAATCGAAAGTCACAGCATAAGAAACAACAGCAGAAACATCAAATGCATCCTCATCAGCAGATCCCATAACAGCACCTTCAACTTTAACACCTAACAATACGTTATCAGTGATATGATACTTAGGATTTAAATAGTATCCAACACCAGCATCCAAAGCATCTCCACCTGGAATAGCATACAATAAACCAGCATCAACACGGAATGATTTAAAAGAATCGGATTGTGCCGAAGCAACTCCTGCAAATACAAGGCAGGCAACAATTAGAGTTAAAAGTTTTTTCATTTTACAATAGTTTAATTAAATTCAAACTCAAATAAACACATAAACTATTATAGTTACAAGGTTGAAAAACAGTCAATTATTAACTTAAAACACAAACACATATAAAACAGGAATATGCATTAAATATTTAATTCATACTTTTGACTAACACCTCGAAACATCCTGTCAGCGTACAAAAAAAAACCAGTATTGTATTTAATAAAAATTATTTAGTTAGTCTTTTAAACCATAAAGCAACTCATATTCTCTTTTTGATGCTTCAGCATGCCAATCTTCAGGAATCACTTTCCAGTTTTGGTTGCATTGAATATCAACAGTTCCTTTTTTCTCTATCCATTTCATCAAATAGTAACGTAAATCTTTAGTGGTCGAGTTGATTAAACGCGAGGTTAACTCCTCTTTTGTAAGTCCGGCACCTTCAGTCAGGTGATTTCCGCCCCCATTTCCGCGGTAAGAGTTAAGTGCCACACGATACATTTTCGCCTCATCGAATGGGTCACCATTAGTCATTTGTAAAATACTTACTCTTTCCCCGTAAGCTTTACTCAAATCAACAACATAGTCGATACCTTCGGCTGAACTATAATTAAAGAACATGGTGCTTAGCCTACTGCCTTTTTCTGTGGTTTCAATAAACAGCATCGGATCGCTTGATTTTTCCATCTGCTGAAACCAATCTTTGTAGCTAAATTCCAAAAAGCCATGAATCTCTTTTCCTGTTAGATTCATTGTATACAACAAATTTTCAAATCGATATAAATTGAATAAATCACGTACCTGAAGTTCACCGGAATCAATAATTGCATTAAACGAAAGTGGTGATGCAAAAGAAATATCTGCGTCAGCTAAATCCAATTGAATGTTCTGTATTAAATCGATAAAAGGAGAATCGCCAAACATGGCCTCTTTTGTTGAAATTTCTGTTTTAAAAGTCCCAACCGGGCGCGAAACATATTTATCCACCTCATCAAACAAAGGCTGAAAAAGCTCAGTATATTCCTTTGAAACAGGCAATTTATTCACCTCAATTAATTTTGGATTAAGCGTTTTTTTGTAGGTTTCAGTTTCCTGATCCCATGTAAAATCGACACTTACCTCTGCCAAAAAATGAGCTTTGCTTTTCGGATTTATCACCAAAACTTTTTCCTTATCCGGATTCTCCACCCAAATTATATTTTCCTGATGATCGTGCCCACATATTATCATATCAATTCCCGACACGCTTGTAGCAACCAAAAGAGAAGCATTTTCAGGATTTGCCTCATCACCTCCATGCTCTTCACCTGCTCCTGAATGAAACAAACCAATTACAAAGTCAGGGTTTTCTTTCTCTTGAATAATTTTCACCCATTTCTGAGCCGATTCAAGCATAGGTTCAAAATGCATTCCAGACCAAATTTTTTCCGGCAACCATTTCGGAATAGCAGGTGTAATTAGTCCTAAAACAACAATTTTAACACCCTTTTTATTAATTACGGTATAAGGCTCAAAATAGGGATTCCCATCTGAGTTACGTACCGCATTTGCAGCCATCCAGGGAAATTGATATTCTTTAACCAATTTATCGTAAACCTCATGGCCAGGTTCAATATCATGATTTCCAACCGTTGCAGCATCGTACTGCATAAAATTCATTATTTCAGCACAGATATGTTTTGTATCGGTTTTTTCAAAGTTCGAATAGTAAACCAAAGGATCTCCTTGTAGAATATCTCCATTATCGAGCAAAATTATCTCATAATCACCTTTTTTCCGTTCCTCATCAACGTATGAATAAACTTGTGCAAGAGAAGAAGAGGTTGCTCTTTCTCCTACTAAATCGTAAGGAAACAAAGCTCCGTGCACATCAGAAGTCCCCATTATCTTTAGCTTAACATGATCTGTCTTTTGGCCTGAACACGAACAAATTGCAAAAACAACAACACAGAGTAAATATGTATAATATCTTTTCATATTTATTTTTTTTAGGACTGATAAGGTACTACAAAAACAAATACGATTTTACTTAAAAATCTATTTCACAAAAAACGGCTCCAAATTATTTGGAACCTTCAGTTTCTACTATAAAAAAACTATTTGTTAAAACTTCGGTGTCTGTTTCCATTCCCAAACCCTTTTCGCATACCCGAATGGCTTAAAAAAAGACTCAACTGATCTTCGGTTAAAATTTTTCTTACTTCCATTTGATGATCCACTCTCGTTTTTGCCAATTTATTTTGAATTCCGGATAAACGATCAAGGTTTTCCATGATCATCTTTTTGTCAGGATTTTCGGATGTCATCATGTGCTTTTGTTTTAAACTCAATTCTTCCGCTTCATCCCGTAATTCTTTAGTATTTTTCAAATGAGCCAAGCGAAGTTCTTTCATTTGTTCCTTTTGCTCGTCCGAAAAATCCCCTAAATTGCAATTTGGTCTGCCTTCTTTCATTCCTTGTCTACCCTGTCCTCTTCCTTTTCTGTCTCCTCTTGCAAATCCATCATTATTGCCTACACAAACTCCTTTTTTTCGGCCTTGTCCATTTTTCATTTTTCCTTTTCTGCCCGATCTCATTCCCTGTTTGTGCATTGGACGATTCGCAGCCATAAGTTTTTGTTCATCGCTTAAGAAAGATTGCATATCCAATTTCATAGCTATTCTTTCTTTCATTAACTGATTTTTTAAATCAGATGCTTTGTCGATATTGGCATAAATTCCTTTCACATTTGGCTTTTCAGCCGACATTAATGTTTGTTGATGAGCACGAAGTTCATTCAATTCATTCTTCAAATCCTTTGTTGCCTTTGCAAATTCAATTTTAGTCGCCTTTACTTGCTCTTTTTGTTGATCGCTCAATGTAATTCCCTTAGGGCAATCCGCTTTAGCGCGCCTATTCCCTTGCGCATTCACATCTGATGCTCCCATACTCATCAACAAACATGCTACTCCAATTACTGCGATATTTCCTCTTATATTTTTCATATTCTTAATTTTTCATTAAAATTATTATTCATTGATAAGAACTTTACACTCTTACAATACTTTTGTAAATCGATTTCAGATTTTAGACTTGATCTATTCAAAAAGGTTTAATTTAATGTTTCAGAAATAAAAAAAGACCCGCATTTCGCGGGTCTTGCTATAAACTATATTATCTCTATAACTTAGAAGCTGTTTAAAAATTTATCCTTTAGTTTGTTTATAAACTAAAAATAAATGTAAACAGCTACTTACTAAAATAAGCTTTCAGCTTCCAGTAAAGTTTTATCAAGATCTTTAATAATAGGATAAAACCCATCATCATCTATCACATCTCTTGCAATGTATGCCTTTAATTGAATCTCAATTACATGTAACGACTGAGCTAATCCTTTTGAATCGGGCTTTACTCCTTTATTCTTGGCATAAGCAACCAATTCTTTAACTATCGGTTTTTTATTAATAAAGGCAAGCACAGACTTGTAATCCTTCAGTTCTAACATTTCATCGCGATGATCATCAACAAAAGAAAATGCGTACTGATAGATAACTCCTTTGGTTCGTAATTCCCTGAAATAATCTGAATAGCCAGACGTATCAACAGAAATAAATACATCGGGCATAATGCCACCGCCACCATAAACAATGTTACCACCCGGAGTTTCAAATTTTAAAGAGTCATTAAAATGAATCGAATCTTGTTTTTCAAATTCCCCATGCAAAAACCTACGATTCAAATCATTGTAATAATCATCCTTCCCGTTTTTATATGATTTCTGAATACATCTGCCTGTTGGAGTATAATATCTGGCCACAGTTAATCTCAATGCCGAGCCATCGGGCAGACTTCTCTGCTCTTGAACTAATCCTTTCCCAAACGATCTGCGACCAACAATTTTTCCTCTGTCGTTATCCTGAATGGCTCCCGCAAAAATCTCACTGGCCGAAGCCGAAATCTCATCAATTAAAACCATAATTGGAAGATCCTGAAACTGACCATCCCCATTCGACATGTAATCAGTTTTAGGTTGCGATTTCCCTTTTGTATACACAATCATTTTACCTTCGGTCAAAAACTCATTAATCATGTTCGTCGCTTCGGAAAGATATCCACCAGTATTGCCTCGCAAATCTACAATCACCTTCTTCATACCCAGTTGCGACAATTTTTGAAGTCCTTCAGAAAATTCAAAATAAGTAGTAGCAGCGAATCTACTAACTTTTATATATCCAGTTGAATCCGACAACATATAAGCAACATCTACACTTGCTACCGGAATAGATCCCCTCAATAGTTCTTTGTCTATAATCACCTTTTCGCCTCTTCTATAAATTCCAATTTTAACCGGAGTTCCTTTGGGGCCTTTTAATCGGCTAATAATATCATTATCTGTCATTTTAATACCGGCAACCAGCGAATCATCAACCGTAACGATTCTATCTCCAGCCTTTATGCCGGCAATTTCCGACGGACCACCAGGAATAACTCTTACAATGGCAACAGTATCCTGATAACGAATAAATTGAACTCCAATTCCACCAAAATTACCTTTCAGATCTTCGTTAACACGTTGCAAGTCTTTTGCCGGAATATATACTGTATGCGGATCGAGATCTTTTAATATAGCAGGAATAGCCTTTTCAACTAATTCGACTGAAGAAACTGTATCTACATAACCTTCCTCAATCATATCCAATACGACCTCTAACTTATTACCTGAATTCTGCAGTTGAAAAAATCCTGATTCAACACCTGTACCTTTTTGAAAAACTGAATTCAACATCATACCCAACACCACAGCACAAGCCAAAAGTATTGGAAATAATATTGCACTTCTATTATTATTAATTCCCATGAAAAATAATTTAAATCTGTTCTTTTACATTTACATACTTCACTTGTATTCCTGCTCTTTCCAACAAGTCCTTACCATCAGTACTATGATATTCTTCCGAATAAACTACCCGAACAATACCAGCCTGAATAATTAATTTTGCGCACTCGATACAAGGTGTAGCTGTTACATAGAGCGTAGCATTTTCGCTGCTGTTACTTGATTTTGCAACCTTGGTAATTGCATTTGCCTCTGCATGTAATACATATGGTTTAGTTTGTAAATTTTCATCCTCACAAACATTCTCAAAGCCAGAAGGTGTTCCATTGTATCCATCCGAAATAATCATCTTATCTTTCACAATTAAAGCCCCAACCTGCCTTCTTATACAGTAAGAATTTTCAGCCCAAATTAAAGCCATCCTCACATATCGCCTGTCTAACTTATCTTGTTTTTGGTCTAATTCCAACTGTTTCGCATCTTGCATATACACACTCTAAATTTATAATGATTTAAACAAATGTATAAAAATATATCGGGAGAACTTGTCATAGCTCAAACAGAATCAAGTAAATTGCAAAATGCTCCTTGCCATTACAAATACAATTATTCATCACTATTTTTATACTATTTATCAAAATTAATATTTTTATGTCATCAAACCACACAATCCCGTATCTTTCAGGCTTTTACCATTCTTATTCAATCTAAAAACAACCTGCAAAACATCAACCAAAAAGGAAATCAATAAGCTTACAGTAAGATTTACAGACAGATAAAGATATATGCTGAAAATCAACTGACTCAATCAAATTTACTGGAAGATCAAAAATAGCAGGCTTGAATTGTTAAAATTTCTTAAAAGAACATATTTTACATGCCTCCTTTAAGAATTAATAAACAATAAACCCACGGTAAGATTACTGTAATCCAAGCAAATAATGAGCCAGATTTTAAATCAAAAACAATATATCTTACTTGTTATTTACCTTTTAGTGGTATGCATTCTCAATGCAGGATATGCATTCCCCCTTATAAATCACAATTTACTACCAGCTATTCCAGACAATTTACAAACTGTTACCATCGATTCTGATACAATCTGCTCGGGAGAAGTAACTCAAATCCATATCACCCCAAGTGAATTTGGTGTAAACTATCAACTTAAATCGGAAGATACAAATATTGGTATTCCGCAAGCAGGAAATGGCTCCGCCATACACTTTACAATAACACCAAGCAGTTCATCCTTATACCAAATAATTGCAATTAATGCAGCAACTTCAGAGAGTATCACCTTATTGCAAACAATTAAGATGACTGTGATTAGCGCTCCTATTGATGATATTTTAGTTAGTATATCTGAAGATCAGATTTGTATTGGGGAAAATACCATTATTTCCTTAAACTTAAGCGAACCAGAAACTAGTTATCAATTGTACGACGGCACATACATGCAAGGAAACCCAATTCAGGGAAACAATTCAAGCATTTCCTTTCCTGAATTTTCTCCTTTCCGATCCGTAATCTATCATATCGTTGCAACGAACAAAATCTGTGCTTCTACTTCAATACTTCAACAAACGGCTAAAGTTATAGTTGGTCTTCCTCCGGAAGATCATTTACACCCAACTATTGATAAACATACTATTTGCAAAAACGAGGAAGTAATAATTTCTTTGACTCCAACCGACCCTGCTGTGAGTTATCAACTTTTTGATGGAGATACTCCAATTGGACCTGCTGTAACAGGAAACAGCGAAGATTTAAATTTTGAGCCAACCATTCCTTCAATATCAACAACTTACCGAATTGAAGCACTGGGAAATAAATGCATAAACCCAATAGATATTAGATATACGGTTAATATTGATGTACACAATCCACCTCAAAATAATCGTGATCTAACAGCCAATCGTGAAAATATATGTGTCGGCGAAGAGGTAATTTTATCTATTGAAAATAGTGAAAATGGCATTTTTTATCAACTTCACGATGGAAATAACTTTCTGGAACCAAATATAATTGGCAATGGAAACACTATTAATTTTCCATCAACAGCTCCTACAGAATCAACAAACTACCAATTATTTGCCCATGAGTCTGTTTGCACAGATAAAATAAATTTAAAAACCAGTAAACAAATAAACTTATTTGATATTGATCCTCTCTCGCTGGAAAGTTTTGTAACACCATCCGAAATATGCTTAGGTGAATCTGTAGACATCGAACTGCCAACATCCATTTCAGGTATCGAATACATTTTACATGATGGGAATGAGGAGATTGAAAGCATAAGCGGTTCTGGAGACGCAGTTCTTTTCGAAGAAATTATACCTGACGAACAATCTGCTTATAAAATAACAATTGGCAATTGTGCAGATGAATTTATAGGTTCGATACCCGAAATAACCGTTCATAACAATCCAAAACTACAAATGCTGAGCAAAGATGTTCATTACGGAAACGATGGCCAGCTAACTCTCAGTATTTCTGATGGAACCGCTCCTTTCAAATACATAATCGAGCCTGGTGACACATACTCAAGCAAAGAAAATATATTGGAGTTAACCAATTTAGCTACCGGCACTTATCAAGTACTTGTTGTTGACGCAAACTATTGCAGAACATCGGATGCAGGTCAACTTGTAGAAATATATTTAGAAGATGGTAAAAAAGTAATTGTAGGCAATGCACTTACACCAAACGGAGATGGAATTAACGATGAATGGCTCATTCAATACGAATCTAATTTTAACGCACCAGAGGTGTCCATTTTCAACATTTACGGACAAGCAATATATCATGCCAAATCCTACCAAAACGATTGGAAAGGAAGTTATAATGGATCGATTTTGCCTAATGGCGCTTACTATTATCTAATTAATTTTGAATCAGAAGAAATAAAGCCAATTAGGGGAACTTTATCCATTCTTGGCAACTATTAAGCTGAATACATCCTTATAAAAAAAAAAGAAAACTATTTATGAGACCCCAAGTAAAGCTTATACTATTTATTCTTAGCCTGCTGGCTGTTGCCGATTTTTCTGCAAAAGCACAACAAGTGCCTTTACTTGATCAGTATTACATTAATCCTGTGGTTTACAATCCTGCAGCTTCGGGAGCAAACGGATTATTCAATGCATACCTTATTCGCAATCAAAAATTTATGGGATTTGACGGAGGTCAGGTCACACATGTTTTTACAGCCGATGGGGCATTAAATGATGGGAAGTATGGTGTCGGCTTAAATCTTACTAACGATGATATTGGGATTTTCAGCAACACACAAGCATTACTAAGCTATGCTTACCGTTTAAAATTTGCAGACAATCACAATCTTCGGTTTGGTATCTCAGCAGGAGTCTCAGATTTTCGAATAAACATGTCGCGAATTGTAGCAAATCCAGATGATCCCTACCTAATCAACAACAACATTAAAAATACCGAGTTTATGGCTAATTTGGGTGTTTACTACAGCTACAATAAACTTTTACTGGGAATCACTGTTCCACAATTACTCAACAATTCAGTATCCGATTCGAATGGTGAAAAACAAAGTTCGTATCAATTAAACAGACAATTAATTGTTACCAGTGGATATAAATTTCCAATAAATGCTGTTAAAGATCTTAGCATCTCACCATTTTTAATGCTTAGATATGCCAGCAATACTCCTTTTCAATATGATGTGAATGTAATTGCAGATCTGAAAACCAAAGGATGGTTTGCAATCAGCTATCGTGATGATTTCTCAGTGGGACTTAATTTGGGTATAAAAGTTCTTAAAAACTTTACGATAGGATATTCTTATAATATTGGAATTAAAAATTCAGGAAGGTATGCATCCAATAATCATGAATTTCTACTTGGATTTAGCTTACCTCTTTCTTCAAAAAATAAACCAGATAGAATTCTTGATAATGATAGCAGCATATTAAAAACCTTGCTGGCCGAAAAATACAGAAAGATCGACTATTTGAGAAAAGCACTGGAGGAAATGGAAAAGAGGGATAAACAATCGGACCAAGACAGAGATGGTGTTGCAGATGGTATTGATCAATGCCCTAACACTCCCTCGTACTACATTGTTGATGAAACCGGTTGCCCGGTCGATTCCGATAAAGATGGTATTGTTGACAGCGAAGATCTTTGTCCGGAAATACCAGGAAGCTATGAAAACAAAGGCTGTCCGGAACAAAAAGAGGAGAAAATTGAGATG
>JAESUW010000167.1 GCA_016760525.1 Labilibaculum sp. | reverse complement strand
GGCATCTCTTCTACTTGAATCTTCTTACACTGTGTCTGAGATAATCTATGAAACAGGATTTAATAACCGAACCTATTTTTACAGGTGTTTTAAAGAACTTTACGGTGAATCTCCTACAGATTATAAGAAAAGTGCCCTCAATAAGAATAATACAGAATCCGCTTACAACTAATCAATTACCTTCTGTTTTAGCAGGGGAGTATTACTCCAAATTGATTTCAACTTGTAGAATTTAGCCTCTTTAATTGAAATATTATCGCCACTGGCAAGTATTGTTATTTGCTCAAAATTATCAGAAGGAAAGAACAGGTCGGTCATAACCAATTCCCCATTATTTACAAAAATCTCAATGGAAGATTCATCAATCAATATCTGCAATTTTAACCTTTTTTTTGCAATAAAGGGTGCTTTATGGATACCCGAAAAATCTTTTGAAAAAGAAGAGCCTTTTAATTTCGACCTGTCAATTGTAAAGCTTTCGTTCGTGCCGGAATAAAAGGCTTCAAGCTCATCGCCTGCCGAATTACTCAGCTTTATTCCAATTTTTTGTACTTGCTGATTCCACTCAAAATCTAAACTAATTTCCAGTGACGATGCTTTAAAAGGGATTGCTCCCCTTACATCAAAATCACCTTTTATATCCTGATTAGGAACGACATAGCACTGCTCCCGAATCAATTCCAATTCTTTTACCGGTAAAGAACAAAGTTGGTAGTCATTTTCTGTTCGTTTTAAAATTAACTCCCGGGGAAAAGTCATAGACGAACGCCATTTATGCGTTGGCACAGTGGTTGCATATTCCCAATTGCTCATCCACCCGATAAATAACTTTCGCCCGTCTTCTTCCGGAACTCCAGACCAGGTAACTCCTGCATAGTTGTCTTTTCCGTAATCGATCCATTTTGTTTCAGCAGTTTCACAAGTAAACTTATTACCATCAAAATCACCTACAAAATATTGTGTTGCAGAACCTCCATTTGGTCCTCCTGATACAATACTAACCAGCATCACCCACTTGGTTCTACCCTGTTCATCAATCTTCATCGAAAATAAATCAGGACATTCCCAAACTCCACCATGTGCTCCTGTTTTAGCTCCAAAATCGCTTTCATATTTCCAGATTAACAAATCAGGCGACGAGTATAATTTTATCTTGTTCTGAGCAGCTAAAATCATAATCCAACGATTGGTTTCTTCATGCCAAAAAACTTTTGGGTCTCTGAAATCCTTGATTCCCGGATTTTTCAACACCGGATTTTCTGCGTATTTAATCCATGTTCTTCCTTTATCAAGGCTATAAGCTATTCCCTGTGTTTGAAAATCAATCTTTCCAGCTTTTTCCCTTTCTGCATTATGATATGTAAATACAGCTACCATTGGTGGTACACCCTTACGTCCAAAACCTGTAGTGTTATTCCTGTCGATTACTGCACTTCCCGAAAAAATATATCCCAAAGAATCAGGATACAGAGCGATTGGTAAATGTTCCCAATGGATTAAGTCTTTACTAACTGCATGCCCCCAATGCATTGGTCCCCAAACAGTACTATCGGGATAATATTGATAAAACAAATGATATTCCCCTTCGTAAAAAACCATCCCATTAGGATCATTCATCCATTTAGACTGTGGTGAAAAGTGAAACTGGGGACGGTACTGCTCAGCAAAATAACCACTCTTATCATTAGTGCATTTGTTATTATTAACAACGCAACCACTCTCTAAGACTAGAGAAAAAAGGATTATCACTATGGGAAAGGTATAAATTCTATTTTCCATTTTGAATGATTTTAAATCGGTTTTATATCACAATATCACGAATTTCTGAATTATTCTATTCAAGGAAACTCAAAAAGAGGCTGAATCTCTTTTAGATACAGCCTCTTATTTATTGCTATGCTATAAATTAATAGCCCGGATTCTGGGTAATACTCCCACCCGACTTGTCAATATCTCTTTGAGGAATTGGATAAAAGTTATTATGATCCTGGTAATTTCTTCCAAGTGCTGTTAATACTGCTTTGGCTGTTCCCCATCTTTTCAAGTCATTAAATCTTTGAGACTCAAAACCTAATTCAACTCTTCTTTCAGACATTAACCAATTTTTTATTTCTGTTGCATTTGTTGAACTTCCTCTATTAGCAAGTGTTCCTGCAGGTATTACCGAACCATCGGCAGTAGGGCTGGTTCTGGCTCTGGTTCTTATTTGGTTGATTATAGCAACAGCACCGGAATAGTCTCCTGTTTCGTTAAGAGCTTCTGCTTTCCAAAGTAATACATCAGCATAACGTATGTACACTTTATTACCATTATCAATAAAATCAGTTGTTGATCCCACTATTTTAGATGAACGCTTATTGGGTACATCAACGGTATACAACAATCTGGGATCGTTTGCTTCAAAGGCATTAATAAAATCATCGGTAGGAGAAAAGAATCCCCATCCAATTACATCACGAAGTCCATTCGTATTTGCAGGTTTTTCATTTGAGCGATGATCATACGCAAAGATTACTTCATCTTCTGCAAATTCCAAATTCCCATCAAAACTATCGAAATAGTTAGCATTAAGGCTATAAAAACCAAGTCCATCCAGTTCTGATATTAAACTAAGTACTGTTGTCCAATCTTCGCTATACAATGCAACTTTAGCTTGCAATGCAATAATAGCCCCTTTTGAAGCTCTCCATGGTTCAGTAGCTTCAGGATATTTTGCATTTGGTGCTATTGCTTTAGCAGCTGATAAATCTAAATTTATCTGTGTTCTAACATCATCTGCAGGTACTCTAACTGAAACGGCAAAGGCTTCCTCAAACGAATCTGGTGACCTAAGCACTAATGGTACATCACCAAAATTATTTACCAAATCAAAATAGTAGAAAGCTCTTATAAAATAAGCTTCAGCTAATAATTGATTTTTACGGGCTTCAGTTATTCCTGTTTTCTGAACGATCTCAGGATCAGTTAAAAAGTTTATTGCAAGGTTTACTCTACTAATACCTTCATAATCGTACACCCAAATGCCATTAAAAGCTTGATTTTCAGGCGTGAAACTAAAATCAGATAACTCATCCATCCAAACTTGATCTCCATCGGGGTTCCATTTCTTATTCATGTCATTAGCGGCAATATCCTGCAAAACAATATCATTTCTAAATACCGTTCCCAAATCCCATCTCCAACCAGCTATAATACCATTTAAGGTGTTTTTAAGAGGCAGGTACGATGAGCTCACTGAAGACTCTATTGTAGTTATTGTAGGATTTAAATCAACCTGATCTGTGGTTAGAAGGCCAATTGGGTCATTGCTTAATTCATCAGTACAACTCGTAAGACCTGCAAAGAAGAAAATAATGATTATACTATGTATGTATTTCATAATTTATACTTTTTACTATTAAAACTTCACATTTACGCCAAACAAAACTGATGTTGATTGAGGATAAGTTCCCAAGTCCATTAGATCGGTAGATTCCGGATCTAAACCTGTATAGTCAGTTATTGTAAATAAATTTTGCGCAGATACATAAAACCGTATATTATCAATTCCTTTTATTTCATGTACGGTGTATCCAATTTCAATATTCTTAAGACGGAAATAAGAAGCATCTTCAACAAAAATACTGGATACCTTACTGCTTCCATTATCCTCAAATGCAACTCTTGGTATTGTATTACTACTGCCTTCTCCATCCCAGGCACCTAAAATAGCTGTGGTATAGTTAAACGGACGTGTATCGTAATCTACTATTTGTTTCCCCTGGTTGTATCTGTCAACTCCGGCTACTCCCTGAAACAGCATGGAAAAATCAAAACTTTTATAAGTCGATGAAAAAGAAAAACCGTAAGTAAATTCAGGTATTGGACTCCCAATAAATTCCCTGTCCTTATCGGCACTAATTTTCCCGTCGCCATTTACATCTTTGAATTTAATATCTCCCGGCTTTGCATCTCCTTCTGCAAACAGATGACTATCGATTTCGGCCTGATTTTGATAAATCCCAATCATTTTATATCCATAATAGGAATTTAATGCGTGTCCAACTTCAGTTTTTGTTACATCTGTTACAATATTGGGTACGTTTGGATGCAACTTTTCAACCTTGTTAGTTAATGTCGCAATATTCGCATTTATATTGTATTTGAATTCCTTGCCTGAATTTCTGTAATCTATCGAAAATTCAAATCCTTTATTACTCACTTCTCCTGCATTTACAATAGTAGGAGACACATCTCCAACTACCGATGGCAAACCAATTGGCAATAATATATCTGTAGTATTCTTTTTAAAATATTCTCCTGTTAGTACCAGTTTACTATCGAGTAAGCCAACATCAACACCTATATTTGATTGAGTAGAACTCTCCCACTTCAAATCAGAATTACCAAAACGATTTTTCTTAACGATACCATCTACTTGACTAACCAGAGTTAAATAAGCATAATTATCAATCTCCTGATTTCCTAATTTACCCCAACTTGCTCTTAATTTTAAATTAGATAACCAATCAATATCCTTCATAAAATCTTCGTCAGAAATTTTCCATCCGGCAGAAACAGAAGGGAAATATCCCCAACGATTACTTTCAGAAAATCTTGAAGAAGCATCGGCTCTTAAATTAGCAGTTACCATATATTTATCGTCAAAAACATACGATGTTGAACCAAATAAAGAGAATAATGCCCATTCCGAAGCAGTTCCGCTATTCCAAATATCCAAATCCGAATCACCGTAATCTAAATACCTGTATTCATCAGCAGTAAAAGGGAAACGGGTTCTGCTGGCTCCTATGGAAGATTCGTAATTGGTAATATATTCAGTACCTACCATTGCATTAAAATCATGCTTGTCGTTGAAGGTTTTCACATAATTTAATGTATTATTAAACGTAATTGTACGTGCTTCTCCTCTTTCTTCATTCAAACCATTTGGTCTGTTCTGTCTGCCTAATCCTTCATCAATAGTTTCATTTGCCTCACCATCATCATCACCATAATTCTCGTTAAATGCTTTGTTATGAAAAAAGGATAAATCTACACCAAGGTTAGTTCTAAACTTTAATTCTTTGTTCCTCAAAAAAGCATATTCACCATACACATTTCCAAATGTTTTATAAATTTTTCGCTTGTCATCTGTAAAGTAGGCTTTGGCTATAGGATTCCCTACCATTTCATACCTTGATCTTTGTAATCCCTGATCATAACCGGTGGGTGTGAAAAATGGCATATCTGTAAAAGGATCTCTCTCAGAATAGGTAGGATCGTTAACATCTTTACGCACTGATAAAACAGGAGCTCTTAATAAAGCATATCGAATCAGACTCTCTCCTTTTGATGCTGTTTTGTCTTGTGTTGAATAGGACAACTGAAGATTTGTCCCAATTTTTATGCGATCTGTTACATCAATATTAAGATTGGTTCTGTAATTTAATCTTTGGTATTTATCATTATCAAATACAACAATTCCATCTTGTCCATAATAACCTAAGGACACTAAATATTGCATTTTTTCAGTTCCTCCACTAGCTGTTAGCTGTAAATTCTGCGATTTCCCCTGTTCAAACAACTCATCAAGCCAATCTGTGTCAGCAAAATCAGATCTGCCTCTATCAGCGGTATAAGGGTTTGCTTCTGTTCTGTCAGAATTATCATATGCTTTTTCCAGGGTATTTATATACTGCTCAGTATTCAACATATTAGGCAGATTGGATACTTTATGAAGTCCTGTATAATAACTTACATCAAAACTTGTTTTCCCTATCACTCCGCTTTTAGTAGTAATTAATACCACACCACCAGAAGCTCTGGAACCATAAATTGCCGCTGCTGCAGCATCTTTTAAAACAGTCATTGATTTCACATCAGCCTGATTTAAAAAGGTAATATCACGCGAAGGAATACCATCTATTACATATAATGGGTTGTTATTTCCAATGGTTCCTTCTCCACGAATACGTATTTGAATAGGATCTCCCGGCGCTCCTGTACTCGATGTCACCAATACCCCTGCAATTTGTCCCTGCAAAGCCTGTGCAACATTCGGTACCCTTGCTTTTTCCATATCCGAAAGGTTAACAACCGAGACAGCTCCTGTTAAGGTAGATTTTTTTCTTGCTGTATATCCAATAATAACAACCTCATCTAAACCAGTTACATCTTCTTGTAAGACAACATTAATGTTTGTTTGCCCTGCTATATTCACTTCCTGAATTTTCATTCCAATGAAAGAAAACACCAAGACTTGTGAATCATTCGGTATTTCTAAATTGTATTCTCCATCAATATCTGTAATAGAACCAATGCTTGTCCCTTTTACAAAAATACTGACACCTGGTAGTGATTCCCCACTTAGGTCGGTAACTTTTCCTGACACAAGAACCTGCCCAAAGACAGCACTTGTCAAAAAGATAAATACAAAGCCCAGTATTCCTCTTTTAAAATTTAATAAAATAGTTTCCATAAATTTTATTTTAATTAACAACAGTGAATTAAAAGCGTAATTTTTCATATGTAACAATTCATTCTTAAGGTTCTCCGAAGAAATTGCTATCGTTTTCGTAAAAACGTTTAAATGATAAATTTTATATCGTAATTACTTGAGAGTATCTTATTATTTCCCGTTAAAATGCCCATGCCAAACCAGGCTATTCATTTTTGACCTTTTATTAATAGAGCTGCTTATTTTCAAAATAAGTGTCCTTAATAAAAGGAGATGACAATTCCATTTGCCGTCACTTTTCCTTTTGTTCGTTTTATTTTTGATCCGGCAGGAATTTCAACCACTACCATTGCTTTGTTGCCCTCAATTGAAAAACTGCCTGTTCCATCAATTTTTCCCGCGACAATCTTGCCAGAGACGATATCATACAGGTCAACTGAACTTTCAGATGAATAATCTATTTTCTTCTCCTCATCGTAAGGGTTGAAATATAAATAAGTAGGATAGGATTCATTTTTATAAAAATCGGTAGCAAGGCAGTCCAATTGCAGAATCTTCTCCACATTTGTTTTCTTGATGATAGAACCAAAGATTCCGGCATGTGCCGATCCGTAGATACTAAACATGGATAGTTTAGGTTGACTTACGACCCAATTCGGGCCATCGCCCAATGCAACCGGCGTAACTCCTTTAAACTTCTCGTTGTTGTATGCATCAACCTTCTTTAATCCCTCATAGGCTATCACATTACGGGTAATGCTTTTATTTTCAGGCAAATACTGGTTAGCATCCGGTATTTCGTAAGGATAGCATAAGCGAGAAGCATTTGCTGCATTTAACATCCATTTCCCGATGGACCGGGCATATTTTTGGTCGTAACGAACCATTGGTATCAGAGGCCATGCCATGTCGAAGGTGTTCATTAGAAAACCGTAGCCTCCATCATGAGTCAGGCTTCCCTGCATACCAGAAACATCGTAATCTCCCCAGCGATCTGCAATAATTCCCCAGCCTGTACGTCCATTTTTTGCTGTACATCCGTCGAAAGTCCAATCAAGTATTTTTGAAACGTCGTAGTTTGTTCCCTGCTCGGCATTTAAACGAGCTGCCACATAAGCTCCAAAAGGCATTAGTACTTCGTAAAACCGACTTTCTTTCTGACTCAACAAAGCCTCGGTTGCCGACTTAGCACCTTCCAGATAGCGAGGATCTCCAAATTTCTGATAAGCCGAATAAAGCACATAAGCATGTCCTGCCGCGGCATCCTGCTGGTAAGGAATCTGATTTCGTTTCCCTTTCATCTCGGAATAATCGAAATAGGAATAATCGTAATTTCCATTCAAGGTAGAATCGGCCTTAAAGAATTGCTCGGCAATGGTTTTCTGAATCGCTTCTGCTCCTTCTACATTTGGCTGTAATTCCGAAACAGCATAAAAAAGAACATTTGGAAAAATATCATACCACCAGTCGCGGCCATATCCTCCACCCAAAAGCGCAACTTCCGGGCAAGTATTGTTCATCATGATATTCCAATCGTTTTCGGTATTGAAATAATTCTGAATCATTTTCACAAAATTATATCCCTTCTGATCCCGCTTGTCAATTCCTACTAATCCAGCACTCATCAAAGCTCCCAATGAATTGATTGCTTCGTGAAATTCACCATTATTTTGATCCTGACCTTGTCTCACATCACCAATAACAGTGTACAAACCAAATGTTATTTGCGGGAGGTTTCTCTTTGCACTATCCAACCAAATAAAAGGCCGGAATTCGCCCGTAGCATCAAAATCGAATATTGCTTCGTCGAAATTCACAGCCTTTTCATGCCAGTCAAGCATTTTATATGGCTGTGGTTGATTAGGCATGCTTTCTACACGACTAATTTTCAGCTCTTCTACAGCTACTTGTGGTTGTGTCGTGCAAGAAACAAGAACGAAACAACATACTAAACCAAATAAATAGTTACGATTCATCTGTTGATGGATTTAAATTTTCTTTATTTTTTTAAAACTTGAGAATTAACAGGCTTACCTGTTATCCTACTAATTCTATATTTTCATTTTCTAACTTTACTTCCTGCTCATTCGATTTGAATTCCTCCTTATCCGTATGTCTGATAATCATTTTGGCAACAGGAATAGAGATTAATTGCAGCAGTGCAATTATTAGTAAAGAATACTTAAGAGCGAACACCTCCGAAACGTAGTGTGTCAGCATCAAAAACATCACTAATCCGAAAACCCGTCCGACAAAAAGTCCAAATTCATGAGTAAAGATATAAGCGAATTCGTTTCGGTTTTCTTTTCTGGAAAGCACATCAATCACTCTCATCTGAATTGGGAAATAGGCAATGTCGTGCAGCGGTCTGAATAAAACCATTGCCAACATAAACACCATTACACCTGATGCTGAGAACATAACCGCATTCGCCATTGTACCTACTACAAAAAGCAGTAGCCCCAAGGTAAATATGTAGATTCGATGATTCGGTTTAGAAAATCGTCCCAGTAAATACAATATTACTGCCGTAAAGCCTCCACTAATTGCCTGAATAGTTCCCAGGGATCCTTCGTCACCAATCAAATACATAATTAAAATAGCAGGTGCAGTTACCAAATATCCTTGCGCAAGTCCTTTTAGAACGGCCAAGAACTGCATTTTATGCCATAATTTATCAAAGTGGAAATACAAAAATTTCTTTTGTTTCGGATTCTTAAATTTTTCCCGATGAATTACAATCGATGAAATAATTGTAAGAATAAATACACCAAACGTAATGAACTGATAAGCCCGATGCTCACCAAACCATCCCATTGTTTTTGAAGATATAATAAACCACCCAACGAATAAGGGGACGATAATGGATGTAATCGTAAAGAAAAAGGTTTCCAGTCCGTAATAGTAATTTCTATTTTTATCATTTGTGGTATCCAAAGCCAAAAAATCGCGGTTGGCCCAGAAGAAACCAAAGGATGCTCCCATTATTAATCCGGAAAAAACAACTCCCGCAAAATTAAGATTATCAAGCATCATCATAAACAACATAGACAAACCACTCAACAGCATTCCAAAACTATACAAATTAGCTATTTTGATTTTTTTCAAGAGAAAACCATTGATGAAAAATGTAATTGGGATTCCCGTATATATCGCTAACTGATAATAAGCTACTAATGTGAAATCGTTATTCGTAAAACGCATAATATAAGCGCTCACAAAAATATCGACAACAGGAAGTACGAAAGCATAAATCATGTTAGTAATCAGCAAAACCCGCATATCCCGTGGATTGCTAAGAAAAAAATAATACTCAGAGAGGGGTTTTTTCAATATTTTGGTAATAGCAGCCATAAATTAATAGTTTAACGATTGTAAAATTTCACTGATAGAGAATTCGGCTCCACAAATCACTTCATCCGAAGCTCCGTAGTAAATCGTAATCGTATCGTCTTTCACGATATGCCCATTGGTAAAAATCACATTGCCAAAAAATCCGGTTTTCTCATATTCCATAATGGGTTCCATAATGGGTTCCCCGCTGCGGGCAAGCACTATCGAAGGATCATTTATATCCAATAGTAAAGCACCCAAACAATATCTGTGTTCTTTTGTTGCTCCGTGATATATTTCCAACCAACCCTTTTCAGTTCTAATGGGGGCTGCACCGGCACCAAGTCGGGCACTATCCCATTTTCCCTCACGTGTTTTTGCCAATAATTGATGATTTCCCCAATGAATACAATCCGGCGATTCAGCAATCCAAATATAATTCCCACCTAATTCGGGACTACTCGGACGATGAAGTGCATAATATTTACCATTTATTTTTTCTTCGAAAATTGCACAATCCTTATTGTGTGGTGGGAATATCATTCCGCAACGATCAAATTGTTTCCAATCTTTTGTGTGAATATAGCCAACTCCAACCCCATAGGCAGAAACCTTTGTATAAGTCAAATGATATCCATCATCCATCGTTGCAACCCGACAATCTTCAATCCCGAAAGTTTCCTGAGATCCAACTCCCATAATTGGAAAGCTTCCCTCAGGTTCGGTGAAAGTAATCTGGTCATCGCTGCAAACTAAACGGAGATGAGAAAGGGTCGTTAAATAATAATTCCCTTTGTAAATAACGATTCTGGGATCCGATAAATCCAAATCGGCATCGTTTTCGTCGAAACTTAAAATTTCGATTGCTCCCTCCTTATTATAAACAGGGAAACTAATTTTTCCTTCCTCTTGTTTAGGGCGTTCTGCCACCCGAAGCAACAACCAGATTTTATTATTGTAGCGAAACACACCCGGATTTAACAAACACTCAATATCCATCCCATCCATACTTGGCGTGATGTCTTTTGGTGAGAGTAAAGGGTTTTGCTCGAATCTTTTAGCGATATCCATAGGTATATTCTTTTATTCTACACCAAAGAACAACTATTATTCGTCCGCAACCGTTTGCTATACTTCCAATTCTGTATAGTATATCACAAGCTTAGGCATATTGACAACATACTATACATGTTTGCAACTATTGTGCACACTCTCCCTTGTAAGTATGTAGGCCAAACGCATTTTTTTTTACTTAAAAATGATCTTTTGAATATTATACCATTTAAAAAAGGGCTTGAGCTGTTTACAACCTAAGAATTATTGAGATCTAATTCATTGTTAATCACTAATTGTCAATTGATTTTGGGGGTTCCCTTCGGTCGGGCTATCCGCTCATACTCCTCAACATTCCTTACGCTTCGCTTCACGAATGTTTCCGGGGTAAGCACTACTATCCCTAACCCAATTCCATACACGTCAGCCAATAAAGTTAAAAGCTTTAAAACCACCTAAAAGTCTGAATTTTAATCACATCAATAAACAATATAGTACCAATGGCATTTTTGTGTGTTTTCTTATTCATATTACCATAATACTGCTCCTCCTTAGCTTAGTCAAATAAACAAAGCATCATCGATGCGAAACTATGGTAAATATTAGGAAGAGGTAAAATACTGAAATTAAAAACAGAAGTCGAAAGTAAAATACAGAGTTGAGGCAATCGCTCGAAAAACGCTTTTAAACTAATGGATTATCTTTATCAAAAGTTTCTAGAATAATAAATACATCTGATGCAACCACATATAGCTTAATAAAATCCTTAACAGAATTAGGCATCCTTAAAGAGATAATACCGATTGGATAAATTAGTGGGCTATAATTCGCTCTGCTTATCATCGCTTCCTATTTATTCCATCGGCATTATACCTTAATTATTTCCTTCGCAATGGCTCACTAATTATTAAAAATGGTATAACAGGGGGACGAAGAAAGAAAATATACGCATTTAGTGATTACCTTGAGTTATTCTAGCCGAGTAACACTATTTTAGTTGCTGATTTAGAAATTCATCAATTCCAAATTACGAAAAGGTTCAAAAAGAGCATTCATTCGTACTATCTACTCTTCGGTTAAAAATATCTCATTATAGTATTCTTCTATTAGTGCTATTTCATCGTTTGATAATTCGTCAAATTCATTTAACCTTCTTTTTTTGGATAACTTTCCATTATTTTGGACTAAAAATTTTATTAATAAGTCAACATTATTATCTGAAAGAGTTACTTTATTGTTAATATAATTATTTAATAAATCATACTTTCTAATATAATCCAATTCATCAGGTATTATTGTCTTTATAGTTTCTTCAATACATTCATATAAAAATTCAGCTTGTTTAGTTAAATCAAAATAACGATACAAATCTATTGTTTCATTTAAAACCTTAACATTATGATTCTGTGTTTCCTCCCATTTTATTAAATCAAGTCTTGGATGCGAATATGATTCCAGTACGTCTCTATAATCACTAATCCTTTCTAAAATAGCTGTTGATACAGGAAAAATCATATCCCTTTTTGTGTAGCCCAATTCGGCAAGTATGTGATGAATAATATACCTGTGTATTCGTCCATTCCCGTCTGATAGCGGATGTATAAATACAAAACCAAAAGCAATTGTAGTTGCAATTAATACCGTATCATAACTTTTTTGTTCCAATAAATTATCTGTGTCAATCAAGCCTTTCAATAAAATTGGCAAATCATTTGCTTTTGCTGAAATATGATCAGGAATCGGTGAAAAAGTATCTCTATCATGTTCTCCAATAAAACCCTCCTCTTTTCGTAAGCCCATATTCTTAAGTTTTTTCGACCCAATTACAACATCTTGTAACCGTTCAATTTCGCTTATAGTCAACTTTACTTTTCCAGCCTGTCCTATGATTTTACCCCAATTTCGTGCTCTTAAATTTGGAGGATATTCTCCTTCAATTGCAAATGATGCTTTAGAATCTTTTAGTAATAAAAAAGCAGCAGTTCTTCGAACTAATTCTTTATCATGCTTATTTAAACCTTTCTCAATTTGTTCCGATAAATTTTCATTTATAAATCTGTCCAATTTAGCTGTTCTCCTTATCATTGGACAATATTCAGGAACACCGGGAAGATTATTTTTGATTCTGTGTCTTGTCGAATTTCTAACCGAACCAGTATATTGAAACTTCGAATTAACAATTTCTATATAAGTTCCTGCTTTTAAGTTTGGTACATCTAATTCTGTCTTCATTAGCCATTCATACAAAAACCATATTCTTCTGGTATATTGACTTGTAGGTTCTTCATTAATCATTTTCAAAACAGGATCTTTACCCATTAATTGAAAAAGATTTTTAATAATAAAAAGATCAATCCCCTCATACTTTATCGCAAATATCAAATGGCTAATTAAATTGTCCTTAGGTTTATGCCTAATTGTAAATACCTGCCAATTATTAGAATTATATCTTTGATGTTTTTCAGTTGCAATAGCTAATAATTCAGGTAAGGGAATGGATTTATTAATTTCATTTCCAATGATATTAATTATTAATGCATAACCTATTAAAAATCCTTCTTCTGGAAGTTCTCTTCCGTGAAAAACAGTTTCCTTCTGTGAAAATTGATTACTCATATGCCTATTGTATGAAATTCAATTACAAATATACATGAATAATATTTATTTAGCATGAAATATGATTACATATTGCTATCATTCATGAATTACAACAATAATCGTTTACTATTTTGTGCATATCTTCATTTGGTAATGATTGCCAACTAATGGGCAATTAATTAAAATGTCCAATCTTATATTTATCAGATTTTTTCGAAAAAAACAGAACTCTTTATTACGACAATCTTTCACGAGTTAGAGAAAAAAATGACATTAATCAATGGTTTAAGTTCTTTTTAGTAGGCGTAATAGAAACTGCTCAAAAAGGTATTGATACTTTTGATAAGATATTACAACTTAAAAAAGAGGTTGAGAGTAAAATCATAAGCCTTGGTGGGCGTTATGTATCCGCTGTGAAATTACTAGATTACCTTTATAAAAAACCGTTAATTTCAGCACAAAAAGTTATAGAATTAACAGATATTTCAGCCCCTACTGCATACAAATTATTATCTGAACTTGAAGAACTTGGGATATTAAAAGAAACCACGGGAAGAAAGAGAAAAAAGATATATATGTTTAAAGAATATATTGATTTATTTTAAAATAAAAATATCATTTTGTTGGCGTCAACAAAATGATAAAATAATAAAAAACAAGCCACACCAATAATCTGAAGTGATCCTCAAATGTTATGTCTAACTTTGAGGTGTAGTTCAAAACGGATAATATGTTTTCTACATACACCCCCTATTAGGCATGATTTTATTTGATGATTGTGTAATACACATTTCACAAAAAGCCTACAACACCTATAAACAAAGACTTTCCTTATTTGATGGTTATTTGATAGAAGAACTAAAACGATAGCTAAATCCAAAACAAGAGAAAGCCACACCGATAAGATTATTAAACTGCACCCCAAATGTTGTGTCCAACTTTTGGGGTGCAGTTCACTTTAAATGGCTTTCCGTAATTGTCCTTATCCTCCGGACAACCATATCTAACTGGTGAAATGGAAATCTTCAACGACTAGTCATTCCCAATTTCTAAAATAGCCGTCTACAACCCGTCTTATAAGTAGCTTACGATCGGGTACTATTATTTACAAAAAAGGTTTTATAGTGGTATTTACACCTTTCTGTAAAAGCCCCATGTAATAAAGACCCATCATTTATACGGCAATTTAATACGTTTACCCGACTATGGATTAGTTATAAGCTGGTGTGTTTATAAAAATTCAGTCCCAGTTATATTAGGAGACTTTTTTTCAGCATATTCTTTTGGTGTTTCATCTCCAGGGAAAGCAACTGGCACTTTAAAATTAATCGTACTGATAGAACTGTTAGTCTCTTTAACACCTCCACCTATGTTTAAAATGCTTGCAACTTTAATACCCCCACCTGCATTTGCTTCATCGGTTGCGGTAACAGCCACATTGAACTCAATATCTTGAACATATCTCCAACCTCCATGTTTTAGATATTTATCTCCTTTCCCTCCAACAGCCAAACCCTGAGGATTTATTAATAATCCTTTTCCTGTTCCTTCCTCTTTGGCTTCCAAAATCCCATCAGATATTTGGGTAATCGCAGTCTTTACAAATTCTTTCAGCTCCATATTATTTGTTTTTAATTTCCCCAAGTTTCAAATCATCTAAAAGCATCACATACATACTACTAAGAATTACGAAAAGCATAATTATAAACCTAATGCCCAAGAAATAAACATACCCATTAAATAGATATTGGAAGAAACCAACTATGCAAACTAGCATTATTTTTTCTTCATCAGGATTAATTAAAAACCAGCTTTTAAACTGAGTCATCAGCATTTTTAGTACCTGACAA
>JAESUW010000087.1 GCA_016760525.1 Labilibaculum sp. | reverse complement strand
TGTGAGATGTGAGATAATAGATTTGAGATAAGTAACTCCCAAATACATACAAAGCTTATCAATGATTTCCTTTTAATTCATATTCAATTTTTCCTCCCTTAATGATATCTGAATGATTTATAAAATAGTTTTTATTCTCGATTCCGTTTATGGTCATTTTATCGATAAAATAATCTGTTGAATTCTTTCGATGAGTCAAAATTTCAAACGTTTTTCCGGAATGAAATTCCGGATCCAATTGAATGGTTATTTTATCGAAAACAGGGCTTGTAATTGCGTAATCGGTATTTCCCGGACAAACGGGATAAATTCCCATCATGCTGTAAATAACCCATGCTGATAATGTTCCACAATCATCGTTACCCGGAATGCCATCAGGTGCATTTTTGTAATGGGTATCTATTAACCGGCGAACTTCTTTTTGTGTTCTCCATTCTTCACCTTTAATGTAGTTGAATAAGAACGGATAATGAATATCGGGCTCGTTGGCCATGTCGAACAATTCTTCGTCAAAAACCATCTGCAATTTGCTCACAAACTTCTTTTTGCCTCCCATCAGTTTTATTAATCCTTTTACATCATGTGGAACACAAAAAGTATATTGCCATGCTGTTCCTTCATGAAAACCAGGGCTTGGTTCAAAGTTTTCGCCTTGTTTTGGATCAAAATCTTTTAAAAACCCGCCATTCTCCAAGCGGGGACGAATCATTCCAAATTCCTGATCGAAATATTCTTTGTACCGAAGAGACTGATTCAAGAATTTCTTGTAATCATCCTTTTTATCGAGAGCTTTGGCGAATTGCGCCAAATTCCAATCAGCAATATAATATTCCAAAGCATGAGAAACAGAATTATCGAACTCCTCAACTAAAGGCACATACCCCTCAGCTAAGTAAAAATCGATATCTGGTCGCAGCTTGTTGTTTTTTCCTTGTGTCGTTGCTGATTTAATCATGGCAGAGTATGCGGCTTCCACATCAAAATCTTTTAATCCACGCAAGTATGAATCTACAATTACGGGAATGGCCGGATCGCCTTCCATAACGTGTGTTTCTTTACTATTCAGTTCCCATTTTGGCAACCATCCGCTTTCTTTGTACATGTCGACCATAGATCGAACCATGTCCTGCTGTTCCTGAGGATATAATAAGGCCATTAATGGGTGGAAATTTCGATAGGTGTCCCACAAAGAAAATACGGTATAGCGATTGCAATCTTTGGTCTCGCGAATTTCGAAAGATTCCATTGCCGGATATTGCCCGTTTACATCGTTAATGATATTTGGGTGAATTTGTGTGTGATACAAAGCGGTGTAAAATATTGTTTTTTGATCTTCGGTTCCGCCTTCTACTTTTACTCTGCTTAAAGTACTATTCCATTCCTGTTTGGCTTGCAATTTTGTTTTCTCAAAATCAAAATGATTCGATTCTGCATTCAAATTCATTCTTGCGTTGGCAATACTTACGTATGATACTCCAACTTCTGCAATTATTTGCTCATTAGTATTGGTATTGAAAGTAAAATAAGCTCCAATCTCATCGCCAAATAGTTCCTGCGTGTAATTTTTGTAATATTTGAATTGACCATCGGTATCACTCCATGCAGATTCGGCTTTCATTTCCGGCATTTTTTTCCAAACACCAAATTCTTCTGCTTTTTTACTGAAACGAGCTACAAAATAAACCGGCCGTTCCGAACCATCATTGTAACAAAAACTTCCCGTCATTCGGGAACCTTCAATTTCCTGATTGTTTACGATTCTAACTTTTGCTCCCGATTCATTAGTTAGCCCTAAACCTAAATTTAAAAGTATATTCGATTTTCCTTTTGGAAATGTATAACTACTAATTCCTGTTCTTTTGGTAGAGCTCAGCTCTGCTTTTATTCCATATTTTTCTAAATCGGTGACATAATATCCTGGTGTCGCCTCCTGATTTTTCATGATCGATCCGTATTCTTTATGATCTGCATTAACCTCTCCTGTTGTAGGCATCAGCAAAATTACGCCTAAATCAGGGCATCCAACACCACTCAGGTTTACATGTGAAAATCCGGTAAGGAAAGAATTATCCCAGGAATAGGGTGTTGACCACCATCGGGCATCTTTATCGTAAGTGTTTAAATCGGATCCGGAAACATTAAACGGACTTACTGATACCATTCCCCGTGGTACAATTGCTCCCGGATTAGTGGTGCCAAAATTAGTTGTTCCTATAAATGGGTTTACGTAATCGGTAAATTGTGCAAAACAATTTATACTTAGAAAAAAAAGTATCAAAATTCCTGATAGTCGCTTCATCAAGTTGAGTTTTATTAAGTTGATATTCTAAACTAAAATAATATCGAACGGGAACCGGGCTAACCAAGCACTTCCCCAAACGGTTTTTTCACTTTACTACGAGTACGATTTAAGGAATACAAATTAACACACTAGTGTCAAGTCTTATCTTAAATTGACAAACAAATAACTGCTGGTTATCATCTAACAAATTACTATTCTGCACCCCTCTCCTTGTCGGGATCTCCCCTGAAAGGGAGAAAGCTATCGATAAACTTTTAATGTCATTAATTACTTTTTGCAAATAAATTAAACATCAATCCAAATTAAAGCTTTAAAGATTAAAAGTTGATTAATTTTAAAGTTAACCGTTCTCTTTATTTATTAATCTTTATACTTATTGGCAACATTAAGGAATGAAAACCATTTATTGTTACTTTACCCCAACCCCATGAAAGGGGCTCACACTCTGGATATTGTCAACATATGCATGCGACGAAAGTCCCCTTCAGGGGATTTAAGGGCAGGTCAGAAAAAGGGTACGACATTTATTCATTCTCACTACTTATTTCTTTACCCTGACTTTTCTTTATTGCGAAAAAATCAGTGAATCACAGAGCACACAGAGAAAAATAAATGCCCATGCACCTTTATAAAACTATGTGGCCTCTGTGGTAAAATCTGTTTTTTTACTCTACTATAATTTCATCGATAAAAATAAATGTTCCTTTGTTTTTTTGTTTTGGGCACTTTGCAACAACTTTTATGTATTTGCAATTTACGGGTTCGAAATCGACCGAAAACTGATTCAGTTTTGTCCCTAAACCTTCGTTCACAAGAACTGCTTCCGGTTTAATCCATGTATTCATTAACTGGTAATTTTGTCCATCTGCCGATACTGAGACCTTTATTTCATCGGGAAAAAGAATAGATGAACCTTTATCTGTAATACAACTCAATGTAACTTTTTCCACTCGGGTTAAAGTATCGAGTTGAATGAGGGCATCTAAATTACGGTCTAAAAAACCAAGCCATTTCCCACTGCCCCAAACATTTCCTCCACTTTCTAAATCGAGCAAAGTTTTAGCTCCCTTGGCTGCATACTTAGGATAAGGAGCATTTTTCAAACTAATTTCACAGCCTCTGGCTTTATGCACAATGGCCTTTATTGTTTCTTCTTCGGTCAGTATTTCTGATGCTTTTGTTGATATTGCTCTTACTTCTTTGCTTGAATCCAATAGTAAGGGTTTCACATACAAATGTCCATTTTCTGCATCTGGATGACTGCCATCGAGTGTGTAATAAACATCAGCGTCCAGCTCTGTTTCTATGTTTAGTTTTAATTTTTTAGTGATTGAATCGAAGCTTGTTGTTATTATGGGGCGGTATGCACTAAAGGAACAATTTATTCCCTTTTTTTTATCTTGTTGTATTCTTGCATCTACTATTTTACTAAATCGGTTCCATGATTTATTTTTTTCCTGAATCCAGGCATTTTCAGACAAAGCAAATATGCGAGGGAAAATCATATACTCCACACGTTCAGGGGTTCTCATGTGTTCTGTCCACACATTTGCCTGAATACCTAAAACCTGATGGAATAAGGAGGAATCGATATCCTGCGAAAGAGGATTTAGATCGTAAACCTGGCGAAGGGGTGTAAAACCGCCCCATGCACGAGGTTCGTGTTCGCTTTGGCTTTGATAGTGATCGAAATAATAGGATGTTCCTGTTGTTAAAACTGTGGGATGTCCTTCCTTCAGTACATTCTCAAATTCTTTCATTCCTCCCCAGAACATGATGTTTGCTGAAGGAGATAATTCGCCTTCCAATATTTCGTGCCATCCCATTAGCTTACGTCCTTTCGATATCAAATATTTATCGAAATGATTAACGAAATGGCTTTGTAATCCTTTCTCATCAAACTCTTTATCTTTCATTAAGGCTCGGCAAGTGGTGCATTTTTTCCAATTGCTTTTGTTTACTTCATCGCCTCCTATGTGAATGTATTCGGAAGGAAAAAGGTCAATAACCTCATCTAATACATCCTCTAGTAATTGATAGGATTCAGGATTAGAAGCACAGTAAACGCCAATGTTTTTCAAGCTTTTCCCTTTGCTGTCTTTGCAAACCAGATTGGGATAGCAATCAAAAACAATCTCAGAATGTCCGGGAAGTTCTATCTCAGGCAAAACTGTTATAAAACGTTCTTGCGCATATTTTACAATCTCCTTTACTTCTTTCTGGGTATAAAAACCACCATATTTGGGTCTGTCGTCGCCTTCTTTCCATGGTTCATTTTCATTTTTAACTGCTCTCCATGCTCCAATATCGGTTAATTCGGGATGCGATTTTATTTCAATTCTCCAGCCTACTCCATCGACCAAATGCCAATGAAAAACATTCAGTTTATTTATGGCTAAATAATCAATATATTTCTTTATGAACGAGGTAGGCATAAAGTGCCTTGAAACATCCAGGTGCATTCCTCTCCATGCGAAACGTGGTGCATCATCGATATCTAAAGCTGGTATCGCAATTGTTTTTTCATCCTGTGAAACAGAAAGTAATTGTGCTAAACTTTGTAAACCGTAAAACAAACCATTTTCGGAAGAAGCCAGTACTGAAATTGAATTCGTATTGGCATTTAATCTATATCCTTCAAAAGGGATATTAAGACTGGTATCCAGAGAAAAATAAATTGAATTATTCTTCCCGTAATCAGAAATTCCCACTTCATATGCCTGATCGAAATAAGGGCTAAGTTTCTGAATAAACTGATGCGCTGTTTTTGCAGCACGACTTGAGTTAGCCAAAAGCTGAGTGTTTGCTGTTATCAGAAAAATGCCTTCCTTTTTAAGTAGCTTATTAGGGTAAGGTATGATGTTAACATCTAAAGATTTGTTTTTATCTGATGTACAGGACAAAACTAAAAAACAAGCAAGAAGTACAATACTAAACAGGTGCAGTTTTTTCATATGAGTAGATTGTTAAAAACATTGTTCCTAAACCAGATATCCCCCTTTCCCTGTCGGGATCTCCCCCTAAAAGGGAGAAGTCTGTAATTAAAAT
The DNA here is from genome assembly GCA_016760525.1 of Labilibaculum sp. Classification (GTDB taxonomy): domain Bacteria; phylum Bacteroidota; class Bacteroidia; order Bacteroidales; family Marinifilaceae; genus Labilibaculum. The sequence goes on along the minus strand of JAESUW010000087.1, from coordinate 9,993 downwards.
TCTATTCCATAAATTATACTTTTCGAATTGTAGTTAACGCTGTAAGGAGCTTCGCACTCTGACAGATTATACAGCGCTAATTCCCGTTACCAATTAAAATTCCTGAAACACTCCAATGGTTAAAACTTGAGCCTTCATCGTCGCCCTGATCGATAGCTACTTTAATAATGTGTTTTCCTGCTTTTAAATCATCTAAAGGGATGTAATATGGGTTTGTTAAAGTAGCGGGACACCAATTGGAACGGCTTAAATCGCTACTTGACAATCCATTACTAAAATTTCCTGAAGCTGGATTAGACGTGCGGTAAGTTCCGCAATCGCTACGCCAGGGTACGTGTTTAAATACCAGCTTGTCGTCAATGAAGATTTGATTTAATCTGGGTACGAACTCATCACCATTTCCCCAACCGCCATGACCTGTTGTGGTAAATAGTAACTTCGGATTTTTAATCTCCTCATCAAGCTTAAACTCCATTGTTAATGTGTCGTTTTTAAACATGCTTCCATAATTTTGCCCTGATGCTTCCATTACATTTAAGGTGTAAAACAATGGTTTAATGACTTTTTTTTGTGCAGGATATCCTCTAAACGGAGGATAGTAATTTAATTCAAGACTTACTTTATGTCCTCCATTATCGTAATTGCCAATAAAAACACCAATCCACATTTCGTCTCTATTGGTAGAAATAAGTTCGGTTACCTCTTGTTTGTAAACAACTGAATCTTGCCAATTGTAATTGTTTATTGGTCGTTTGTTGTTAAAATGCCCGACTCCGAATGATGTGAAAAATCTCATTAACTCAAGCGGTACAGTATAATTATCGGTGCTAACCACTCCCTGATATTCAGTCCCTTTGTTGTCGAAATAAAGGGGCAATTCTTTAAGCCCGTTTTTTAAAGCTGTTAAAATCGATTTTTTGTTATCGTCAGCAATTGTAAACACACAACCTGTTCTGTCGTAAGCATCGCCATTGGACCAATTGGTAAGCTTCAGAAAGAAATTCCCTCCATTCTTGGTTTCAGGCAATTTTATCTTTTTCATAATTACTGTTCCTTTCGAGAAACGGTATGTATGATCCAAAATTTCATCATCGGGATTTGTTATTCCGTTCTGAAAATTGATTTGTTCTTTATCGAAAATAGGAATTGTCAGGTATCTCGACTCAATAATCAACTCGCGATACCGAGCCTGATTTATTTCCTGGATTCCCTCCTGTGGGTATTGCATATTCCCTTTTTCTTTGTCTATCGATTTTGCCTGAATGGTATGGTTGCCGTTTGAAACATATTTCAGAATCAATCCATTTTCTATTATTACCGATGATGACGGAGATGCCTTATACTCCGTTTCTGTAGTGTACCAAACATCTATTCTGTTCGAGAATATTATAAAGCTTGCTTTCTTACATTCATAGCCTAGTATTGTTTCTTTTTCATCGGTTAGCTTAGGCTCTGACAATTCAGAAAAAGGAGTAATTTGCTTAAAATGTTCTGAAGAAATATTCAATTCTTTAATTACAGTTTTCGAATTGTAATCGATAAAAAGACTCTTTGTTTTCGATCGATTTGACAACTTAACAATCCCATTTGAACAAGTCAGTACAATTTCCTTGTTGGGAACTAAATTTTCTCCGCGATATTCTTCATAGGTAATTTTAACAAGCTTTTCTTTCTTGTTTTCTTTTGCTGATGAGAAAAGGGTAACGCACACACATAGTGTTACTAATAAGGCTTTTATTTTCATAATTGTTTTTTATACCAATCGTTATTTTGTATGAACTATACAATTGTAAATACTTCTACATCTCAACTTCAATATATTGGGATGATACCTGTTAATAGTGTTTATTTATTTAATCTCAATAGTAAAATTAAGCCTGACGTTTAATTTTGTCTTAGAGCCAGACTGGCTCTTACTTTTTCCATTGATGAAAAAGTAAGCAAAAAATMTAGGGCGGTCGACCTCAGTCACCCATTACGAAACAAAATCTTAAACGAAAAAAACTCACTCCTACGTCGCTCAAACAATTTTTCGTTTTTAACAGATTTTGTTCCTATGGGTCCCGACTTCCGGTCTAAATGCCCAATAGTACTCCAATTGGATTGTAGTGACTAAAGCTACACACTACTACCTATTATTTATACAAATCATTTATATCTTCAGTTCTAAAATAACAACAGACAAGTTTTATATCAGGCTATAAATAACTTTTTAAAATGGTATTACTTACTCATTGAATATGGAAAGCTGTTAGGCATTGTTCCCCTATTTTTATTTGGTCGATCTGACATTTTAAAATTGAGGCTTCCTCCTTGTAAAATATCATCATGTTTCAGGTAATTTGCGTCACAGGACTTTCCATTCAGGTCTATTTCTTCGACAAACACATTTTCGTTTGAATTATTTTCGCTCGAAATGATAAATCTATTTCCGTTTTCCAATGTCAATGTCACTTTATCGAATAATGGTGAGCCAAAAACATATTCATCGGTTCCGGGGCACACAGGATAAAATCCCATTGAGCTGAATACGTACCATGCTGAAGTTTGTCCGTTATCTTCATCGCCACAATAGCCATCGGCCTGAGGTGTGTATAATTTATCCATAACTTCGCGTACTCTTGCTTGTGTTTTCCATGGTTCTCCGGCAAAATTGTACAAATAAATCATGTGCTGAATGGGTTGATTGCCATGTGCGTAATTTCCCATGTTGGCAATCTGCATTTCGCGTATTTCATGAATTGTTCCTCCGTAATAGGAATCGTCAAATTTAGGAGGCATTTCGAAAACTCCATCCAAAGTGGAAATAAAGTTTTCTTTCCCTCCCATCAGTTCAATTAATCCATTTATATCCTGAAATACCGACCATGTATAGTGCAGACTATTTCCTTCGGTAAAGGCATCGCCCCATTTTAGTGGATTGAATGGTGACTGAAATGTTCCGTTTTCATTTTTCCCCCGCATTAAACCTGATTCTTTATCGAATACATTCCTGTAGTTTTGCGCTCTTTTGGCAAATATATCAATTTCTTCTTGTGGCCGGCCTAATTTCTGTGCCAATTTCCAAATACAAAAATCTGCGTAAGCGTATTCTAATGTTCTTGCTGTATTTTCGTTGATGCCAACATCGTAAGGAATATAGCCTAATTCATTATAATACTCAGCTCCGTAACGGCCAACAGATGTGATCTCCTTATTGTATCCCTTGCTATTTTTAAGGATTGCTTCGTACAGGGTTTCAATATCATATCCACGAATTCCTTTTAGATAAGAATCGGCAATCAGCGATGCTGAATTCGATCCAATCATGCATCCTCTGTGTCCGGGACTCGCCCACTCGGGTAACCAACCACTCTCTTTGTAAGTGTTGGCTAATCCTTCCATTATCTGAGAATTAATATCAGGATACATTAGTGTGAAAAATGGAAAGACTGCCCGGAATGTATCCCAAAAGCCATTATCTGTAAACATATAACCGGGCAGTACCTTACCATTGTAAGGGCTGTAATGAATTACTTCATTTTTATCATTAATTTCATAAAACTTACGAGGAAATAACAGTACTCTGTACAAGCAAGAATAAAATGTCTTTAACTGATCATCGGTTCCACCTTCCACTTTAATTCGGGAAAGTTCCTTTTCCCAAGCCATTTCGGCATCGGTTAAAACCTCATCAAAATTTTTTGTTCCAATTTCCCGATCTAAATTCAATTGTGCTTGCTCAGGACTTATAAAAGATGAAGCTACTTTTACATGAACTTCTTCTCCTTTTTGAGTTTTGAATCCAATGACAGCACCTACGTGCTCTCCGCTTGCTTTCTTTGAATTTTCAGTTAATTTATCTCCATTCCAAGTATGTGTCAGCTCAAACTCCTTATCGAATTCGGCAACAAAGTAGTTATGGAAATTATCAGGTACACCACCACTGTTGTTTCTGCAGTAGCCAATTATTTTTCTTTCTTTCGGAAGAATTGTGACTTCAGATCCTTTAAAAAATCCGTCCAACAAAATGTAAGATGACTCATTTTCAGGAAAAGTAAAGCGAAAAACAGCCGCGCGTTCTGTCGGTGTTATTTCAACTGTAACATCATAATCAGCAAGATAAACTTTATAGTAGTTTGGTTTTGAAACTTCAGCCTTGTGCGAAAACCAAGAAGCTCTCTCGTCCTCTTTAAATTTTAAATCACCGGTAACTGCCATTAATGAAAAGGCGGCGTAGTCATTTATCCATGGACTTGGCTGATGAGTTTGCTTAATTCCTCTGATTTTATTGGCATTGTACGTATAACACCAGCCATTTCCCATTTCACCGGTTTGTGGAGTCCAAAAATTCATTCCCCACGGCAATGCAATTGCAGGATAGGTGTTCCCATTTGACAAGGAATAATCTGAATCGGTTCCCATTAATGGATTTACAAATTCTAAAAGGCTTTGTTTTGAACTTATTGTATTCTCTACTTCGCAAGCTGATAACACTGCCACAAAAAACAATAGTAGTAAGTTTACTTTTTTCATAACGGATTATTGTCCTTCTTTTTCTGAAATCTGTCAGGTTTATATTACACCCCTCTCCCTGTCGGGATCTCCCCTGAAAGGGAGAAAGCTATAAATAAGTTTTTATGTCCTAAATGATTTTTTCGCAAATAAATTAAACTTCAAAACACACATAACCTGACACTTGACTAAATAATTAAAAACTCACCAACATGCTAATATACAATTGATTTAGGTCGATCTTGATTCGCTTTTCCAAAATTTTGATTTGGTTTTGCACCCATTTCGAATGTTAACACTCCTCCTTTTAAAATATCTTTGTGCGTGATAAATGATTTTGTATACTCCAATCCGTTTAATGTCGCAGACTGAATGTAAATATTATCATCACTGTTGTTATTTGCTGCAATCGTAAATTTCTTATCTGCAGGAAGATTAATACTCGCTTCATCGAACAATGGGCTTCCAAAAACATAAGCCCCATTACTTGGATTAACAGGATAAAATCCCATGGAAGACATTACGTACCAGGCTGACATTTGCCCACAATCTTCATTCCCGCATAAACCATCCGCTTGATCGGTGTACAATTCATTCATGATATAGCGAACCTTATCGGCCGTTTTGAATTGCTCGCCGGCATAAGCATACAAATAAGTTATGTGATGACTTGGCTCGTTTCCGTGTGCATACTGGCCAATTAAACCAGATATATCAGACGAAGCTCCTTCTTCCAGTTCCGAAGAAATTGAGAAAAGACTATCCAGCTTATTCAAAAATGGCTTTTCGCCTCCTAAAAGAGCAATTAATCCTTCCGGATCTTGCGGAACCAACCATAAATATTGCCATGCGTTGCCTTCACAATAATCATTTACACGATGTTGTGCCGAATAAGGATCGAAGGGTGTTCTTCTGGAACCATCTTTCATTTTTCCTTTCATAAACCGATCTTTTGGATCGAAATATTTAGTATATGCTTTTGCTCTCTCCTCAAAATATTTTGCATCTTCAGTTTTTCCTAATTTCTCAGCGAATTTGCAGATTGCCCAGTCGCTAATTGCATATTCCATTGCACTTGCAACCGATTCATTCATCATATCGCACGGGATGAAACCATACTCTTGTAATTCTTTCACTCCAGGTTCGAAATCACCCATTGCCGTTGTCTTTACTGCCTCGTATGCCAATTCATAATCTATTCCCTTGAATCCTTTTAAACAGGCATCAACAACAACTGGAACGGCACTGTATCCAACCATTGTATTGGTTTCGTTTCCCCGTAAATGCCAAACAGGCAATTTTCCTTGCTGTTTGTAAATTGTAAGCATGGAATTAATCATATCCGGAACACGTTCTTGTTGTGTTAAAGTATATAGAGGATGCGCCGTACGGTAGGTGTCCCACAAAGAAAATAAAGTGTAATTTGTAAAATCAGCATTCGAGTAAACTTTCTTATCTACACCTCTGTAATCTCCATTGTTGTCATTGAATAAATTAGGAGCAATAAGTGTGTGATACATTGCTGTATAGAATATTTTCTTCTTTTTAATATCTTTTGTTTTAATCTCAATTTTGGAGAGTTCTTTATTCCATTTTGCCTGATTTTCAGCAAGAATTTGCGCAAAATCCCACGATTTCATTTCAGCTTTAATATTCGCCAAAGCATTTTCCATGCTTACCGGAGACATACCAAACTTGACTTGTACTTCTTCAGAAGCTTCTGTCTCAAATTTCAAACAAGCTTTTATACCGGTTCCTTTCGCTGCATCTCCGTCAACTAATTTGTCGCCATTATATACTAGAATATCTTTAACCGGCTTAGATAGTACCATTGCAAAATATTCCCTTTGATCTTCAGCCCATCCTGTTGAAAAACGGTAACCAGCTACAATTGTGTCGTTTACTTTATGAAAAAATGTTTCGGCAGCAGTATCACCGTTCCCTTCCTGTAAATCAATAATTATTTTTGCCTGATCTGATTTCGGAAATGTTATTTTATGAAGAGCCACACGTTCACTTGTGGTCATTTCGATATCGATATCATAAGTATCCAAATGCACTTTATAGTAGCCAGGCTCTACTTTCTCAGTTTTATGACTGTAGTAGGAAGCATAACCATCTTCTGGATTTTCCTGCGATCCGGGATTCATTTTCACATTACCAACAGCAGGCATCAGTAAAAATTCACCTAAATCGGTACAACCTGTTCCGCTCAAATGTAAGTGAGAGAATCCTTTCACAATACTATCGGAGTAATGATATGCGGAACACCAATCCCAACCTTTGTGAAAATTACTTGGGCCTGCCTGAATTGCTCCAAAAGGCACACTTGCACCTACGAAAACATGCCCATGTCCCGCTGATCCAATTAAAGGATCAACAAATTGTATTAAGCCTTTCGAGCTGCACTTGTCACTCCTTATCATTTGGCAAGAAGTTGAAAAGATTCCTAATATTGGTAATAAAAATAATAGCAGTTGAATTGTTTTTTTGTAATGCATTTGATTTTACTATATGGTTTAGGATTAAAATTGTATATTTTGAAACACGAAAGGTTGTCAAATTTCTGTTTCAAACAGTCTAATTAGTCACTGTAAATGTTTTTTTAAGTTGTAAATCGGCAGAATTCCCTCCAAGCAATACAATAAATTTACCGGATTCAACGACTCTTTTCATATCTCTGTTCCAGATCGAGAGTTCCTCCGGAGTCAATTCAAATGTAAGCGTTTTTGTTTCCTGCGGGTTGAGTGCTATTCGCTGAAATCCTTTTAGAGCTTTCATGGGTGTGGTTACACTGCTATATTCATCTCTTAAATAGAGCTGAACAACCTCTTCGCCGGCAACTGAACCTGTATTTTTTACTGCAACTGATATTTTAACTGTTCCTTTCGGAGTAATCATTTCTGAATCTATCTCCAAATTACTGTACTTAAATGTAGTGTAACTTAGTCCATAACCGAATGGATACAATGGCTTGTCACTCTCTGTGACATAACGATGAATGGCAGAAGGTTTTTGATTGTAATAGATAGGCAATTGTCCTGCCGATTTAGGAAATGTAACCGGTAATCTTCCTGCCGGATTATAATCGCCAAACAAAACATCGGCAACAGCTTTACCTCCGGCTTCGCCGGGAAACCATGCTTCAACAATAGCAGGTACATTTCTGTCGATCCAATTTATAGATAATGGTCGTCCGTTTAAAAGAACACAAACTACGGGTGTTCCGGTTTGCTGAATTGCCTGAATCAGTTCCAACTGTCTCCCTTGCAGGTCGAGTGTTGCCACATCCCTGTTTTCTTCTACCAATTCTCTGGATTCTCCCAAAATAACGACTGCAACATCGGCTTTTTTTGCTAATGAGATAGCCGGAGTCATATCTGTTTTTTTCAGATTCCAGGTTAAATGAGCACGGGCTCCATATCCTCCTTCCCACATCTCAATACGAAGTTTATATTCTTTTCCTGCAACAAAATTCATTGGGTATGTTACAATATTGGTTGCTCCTTTCTGCCAGTTGTCAACAACCAAAATATTGTTAATCCACATTCTAACACCGTCATCAGAACTCAGACCAATCCATCCATTAAATGATTTAAAAGGTTTCAAAAATCCTGTCCAACGAATGGAGAAATGATCATCTGGAACTCCTTTTGCCGGAGACCATGGCCAATCAAAATTAAGCTTCGAATCAATTCGGGTCAACAAAGGCTCGCCTTCAGGCTCCCGACCTTTAAAATATTCTCCTTTTAATCCGTGATGTTTTTTATCTGGAGTAAAAAGGGCTGTGCCTGGAATTGTTTGTCCTTTAACAATTAATGGGACACCCTCATTGTAAAGAATTTTTGTGTTTTTGCCTACAAGCTGTTTAATCCCTTCCAGAACAGTTATTCCTTTTTTATTTCGTGTGGAATAACCACCTAAACGTACTTCATCTGCATTAGGGCCAATTACGGCAATTGTTTTTACGTTTTTAGACAGTGGCAACAGATTGTTCTCGTTCTTAAGCAGGCAAATGGATTTATGCGCAGCTTCGAGTGCCAGATCTTGAAATTCTTTGCAATGAAAACGCTCTGCAATTAATTTTGAGTCGGAATATGGATTTTCAAAAAGCCCCAGCATAAATTTAAGACGTAAAACACTTCCTGTTGCCCGGTCAATATGCTCTGCTGAAATTTTTCCTTCATGTACTAAATCAATAATCGTTTTTTGCCAGAATTTATTTGAAAAATCATAAAACTGCATGTCCATTCCTGCCGTAACAGCTTGTCGAATTGCATCTTTTGGAGAGTTTGCCACATAGTGGTTTGTTTGCAAATAACGGATAGCTCCCAAATCAGAAACTACCATTCCTTTAAAACCCCACTCTTTTCTCAATACATCGGTTAGCAACCATTTGTTACCGGCACAAGGAATGCCGTCAAGCTCTGAGTAAGCACACATCAGCCCCAACGCATTTCCCTTTTTTATTGCTTTTTCAAAAACGGGAAGAAAATCCTGTCGGGCTGTTCGTTCTCCCACAATTACCGGAGATGAATTTCCACCTGCCTGAGGAGAGCTATGAACTGCAAAGTGTTTGGGTCCAGCAATAATTGATCGGTCTGAAGATAGCGAATCGCCTTGCATTCCCACAATCATAGCTGTTCCTATTTCTCCTGCCAGGTAAGTATCTTCGCTAAAAGTTTCAGCAATTCTTCCCCATCGGGGTTCTCTCCCAATTCCCAATACCGGACCTAATCCGTAATGAACTCCATGTGCCCGGGCTTCTGAACCGATGGTTCTTCCAACTTTTTTCATTAATTCCCGATCCCAGGTAGCTCCAAGTCCAATATTCATCGGAAAACAAGTAGCTCCTTCGCCTATATATCCATGCAACATTTCGCACATAATAAGGGCAGGTATTTCCCAACGGTTATTTTCTATTACGAATTTTTGAAGGGTATTAATCATTTCCGCACTTTCAGGATAGATATCGTGAATGGCACCAACCCCCAAACTGTCGAACTGTTTTTCGGCTTTCTCCGGAGAAAAAGAATTTTCATTCATTACATCTTCACCCCGGTACATATCCATTTGACGAACTTTTTCTTCCAGACTCATTCGTGATAATAAATCTTTAACACGAAGTTCAACCGATAAACCCGGATTTTTATATGCGTAATCCTGTTCCGATTTTGAAGTAGTACAGGCAGTAATTATGCTCGCAAAAACAATTGAAAGCAAAAGGATAAGAGTTTGGATAGATTTTTTGTAATGCATTTGATTCTTATTCTTAGGTTTTATAATATGCTTATATATGTTGTAGCTCTAGGCTATTTAATCTTTTATGTAATACACCTTTTTACAAAAAGGCTGTAAAAAAATCCTTCCATTTTTATTAAGGCGGAAGCAAACCTTTAGCTAGCAGTCTGTCGGACTTACGCTGTAAAGCCACTGAGAATCGAATATTTCGATTTTGTCTCTGGTAGGAGTGCGTAGAGAAATGCTAAAAATGGTCTA
>JAESUW010000086.1 GCA_016760525.1 Labilibaculum sp. | reverse complement strand
AAAATTAAAATAATTGAATTGAACGGCACGAATTCTGAACCTGCACATATTTATGATCCTGACTATCCAATTTTAAAAGCATACAAGGAAATTATTAAACACATGAAACTGGTATATGAAATTAGTCAGGAAAACAGAAAACTTGGCGTAAAGCCTGATCCATTTATGGATGTTCTAAAAGGAGTTTTCCAACATTTATTTTCAAGAAAGTAAAAAAAAAATTACTGTAAATTATCTGCAAGAGTATAAAAAAAGAGGTTTTCACAAAAGAAAACCTCTTTTTACTTCAGTAATATGTAGTATTAAAAAGTAAATGCGATCTCTACTTCGAATTGGTTCATTTCTATTTCGATTGTTTGAGCAGGATCCATAGGGTTCATTCCTTTAACACTTGCCGGCATTGCATAGACCAATGCTAAATGAAGAGCTTTTCCTGAATCTCCTAATACCTTTGAGCAACCTAAAGTAATGTGATCCTCGATAATACCTGGAGCTAAAATATTAAACATTACTTCAGTTTCAGGAACTGGCTGATCACAATGAGAGTAACCTCCACGGAAAGTCCAGGTATCAACACCAGCATACTCAACACCAATTTTAATAATGCTGATATCTTCCCATCCAAAACCTGCACCTTTATCTGTTCCAAGAGGAGCTGTTGCAAATGCCATAGGATCCATACGATTAGAAACAGAAGCTACATCAGTATAATTGATTGCTTTATAATCTGCCATTACAGCCCAATCTTCATTTATTTCGTAAGCCAAACCAACAGTCCATGTTGATGGAATATTAAAATCACCCTGCTCAGCAAAAAGACCAGCATAATCGTCAAATTCACTCATATATAACATTGTTTGGTAGCTAGCTCCTAAATGTAATCCTTTAGCCAATTCTCCCATGTAACCAAATTTAACACCGTAACCAAACCCACTATCATGACCGTTACCTGTCAATTTAGTCGCATCACTTGACATTTGACTGAAAGCAGTTAAACCTTTAGCCTCAAAATATTGGTAAGCCAATAAAGCGGTAACACCAAAACTGTGTTTCTCAGCTATTTTTCTGGAATAAGTTAAGCCAACAAACATTTGCCCCAAATCTACTCCTGTTGTTGATGAATTTGGATCATGAAATGTGTTAGTTGGGTAATCAGTATTCATACCACCATTACCAAAAACTGTTGCAGAGAAACTACTTTTCTCGTTAATCATCCAATTGGCACCCATACTAGGCATCAAAAATAATTTTGAATCACTTTCAACATTTCCTGGTGCAAGACCAAATGCCGGCGCTCCTGATGGATTTCCTGTTACTGTGTATTCACGGTTAGGATTAAAAAAACCAACACCAATCTGATATTGTTTTCCAAGAAATACATGACCAGCAGGATTACCATTAATTAATGAATTTTGATACCATGCGATACCTGCACCAGCTAAGCCTTTATTTTGAGCGCCGTACCCAACGCCAAAATAACCATCTGTTGCTTTAACAGGCTGAGTCGAAAACATTCCAGCCAATACAATTAGAGCCGAAAAAATAATCTTAGTTGTATTTTTCATCTTCTGTTTTATTAGTTTGATATAATTAGGATTCCAGACCAAATTACAAACACTTAATTCATCCATATATGTTTTACATCATATATCTACATATCAATCCAAACACATCTCAATCTATCTAACTATTAAAGGTTTATAAAGCTTCTTATTCCTCATTAATTTACAATTTTAACTGAATGTAAATAAGACACATACAAACACATTTATATATCAAAAAGAACATCCGTTTTATCCAATACTTCCATCGATATATCTCTTTATCAGGTCAGCTTTTGAAAGTTGAATTCAAAAAAAAACCTCTCCAAAACTAATCGAAGAGACTTTTTAAATAAGAATGCAACAATTAGCATCCTCCAGCGACTTTTTTCTTCTTTTTCCTTTTCTTGATTTTAGGCTTAGGCGTGTTATTAGCTTTGGATCCGATTGCCACCATACTACCTCCACCAAGAGCCATACTTGTCCCTTTACGAAAATCGTACTTTGCAATTTCATCATCAGCCAAAACCGATTTGGGAGCTTGTGGATTCATAATCGTTTCCGCCCAATAATTTAAGCCACCTTGCAAAACGTAATTGTTCTCAAAACCCAATTGTCTACTAATCATCCAAGCTTCATTAGCTTTAAGATTACCATTGGAATAAAACACATTCATTTTTACTCCTTGATCAAGAAAATCTGACCATTCTTCAGAAAGAAGATCAGAAAGAGGGATATTAACGGATCCCGGAAGACTATATTTTTCAAACTCTGCCTGAGTACGCACATCAATCAACTGAAGACTTGGATCTTTTTGAACCAACATATCAGCAATTTCATCTGTACTTACAAATTGAGTACCCTCGCAAACCTCTTCAAGTAATTCTCCTGCAGTTAACCTGAATGGTTTAGTCGTATTTTCTGGCACTGCAGCTATAATAATTCCCAGAGGAATCAAAACTGAGGCTATTATCAATCTCATTTTCATATGATTGTTTTTTTAAGTTACCTGACCTTAAATCAAGTTAAAATAAAGTTTTTCTTTTGTCAAGATTTCTCTTCAAAATTCAATATTCTTCTCGTGGAAATTTCTTTTCGGCCCATTCGCCTACCCAAAACATAGCGAAAGCAACTAATATCATTCCAAGTGCGAACACACCTCTAGGAATATCAAGCAGTTCATTCATGGTTGGAGTTCCCATAAAATCAGCTTTATACATATCTTCCCATAAAGGATATCCTTCTGTAAAAATGATGATTCCCAAGACTAATCCACCTACAAATGCCAGTGCATCCAATTTCCCAATCGACAAAGCGCAAAATGCTGTTCCAGGGCAAAATCCTCCAACAATAAAACCAACTCCCATTACTGTGCCTCCAACCATAGCTGAAGTTAAATAAGTAGGATTAACATAGATATAACTCAAATCCATCCAACCAAAAAGGCTGAAAAACAGCATTCCTACCATCGCAGTTATTGCTGCAGTAAAAAATACTTTTAGAACAGTAGTATCGTAACCGTAAAACATACCTGCCAATTTACGACTAGATGAGAATCCGCTGGATTCTAACACAAAACCAAATCCAATTCCAATTAATAATGCAATTAATAAATTGGTATCCGGTGAAATTATTTCATTTACAATTAATGGTGCCATATTTTATTTCTTTATTACATTAATAATTAAATCCAGTTTTTACGGAAAAAGTAAGCTAAGACGAATGCGGTTCCAAAAATAAACGCCATCGTAATAAATCCGCCAACAGATAAAACAGCCATACCACTTAAGGCAGATCCACTGGTACATCCTCTTCCCAACTGGGAACCAAAACCAAAGAGTATACCACCTAAAACAGCAAACATCAATCTTCGTTTCGAAGTAATTTTTGGAAAATGTTCCACTTTAAATTTCAATCGTTTTGCAAAAGCACCAGAAAGAAATCCACCAATTAAAACGCCCAGCATTTCAAAAACCAACCATGATTTCATTGGATTACCAGGATGAGACTCATTGTATTCAGTATAAAATGCAGAGTTTTCAGCATGAGAAGGCATTACCGTATTTACTGTAGTTACCACTGCACTTTTTATAGCTCCACTTGCTCCAAGTCCTCGACCGGAAACAAAATTGGCAGCTAAAAGTACGAGACCCAGCAATACCCCACCAACATATGGATTTAGATATTTTGTTTTTATTACTTCGCTCATAATATATTGTTTAAATAGTTTTTACAGATCAATTAAGATTAACGAATAGTATCAATAAAGCCATCGACTTGCTTGTCCTGCATTCGAAATGATAAAACGTAACATTACGCTACCAAACAAAACCAAAACAACAGGAATAGCAACAGGGATTTTATACCCTTTTAATTCAAGACCTTCCAAAATTGCAGGAACAATCATTCCCAAAATGACTACAAATCCCCAGAATTGAGCAGTATAAGGACCACCTAAAAACAGATTTACAGCATCTATTTGAACTTGAGTACTTGCTAAAAATCCCATGAACATATGAATAATCAGAAATAGTTCTATTCCAATAATCATTAAATCAAGTTGAGCAAAGCGCTTACGTTCTGCATGATTTTTTGACATCCAAATTACAACCGCCGAACCAGCCGACAAACCTGAAGCTAAAAATAATGGTCCCATGATAGAAGTGTTCCATAATGGTCTTGCATTAAATGCAGAAAATAAAATTCCTGTATAAACTCCTAGAATCGCTGATGAAATCAACATGATCCAAGCCAATACTTTCTTCTTTTTCTGAAAAAAACCAATGAGTTCCTTTGCAAAATCGAACTTCCAATCCCAATTTGGAAAAAGCTCCTTTATATGAAGTGCACTCCAGATGATAGAAACAGGAGTAACAATCATTAAGGTCCACGCTCCCCACGACATGGGCGATTCTAATCGTATTGTAGTATACAACCTCCAAAAATAAAGTTTATGATGCAAGTCCAAGAACAAAGCTATAAGACCTAAAGCTAAAGCAATTGGTGCAAGCATTGGTGCAATTTTCACTGCTGTTCGATATTCATTTTCTTTGCCTCTAAGATAATATAAGGCTGCAAAAAACAGTAATCCTGCGGCCAAACCTCCTAAAAACAGATAAGTTGGAATCTCCCAATGCCAAACGTGCAGCTGAGGATCAATGAGTGGATTATTTCTTCCACTTACAATTATTTCTTCTCTCATTTTCTTAGTTTTATCAGATTAGGAAATACAACTGAGGTTTTGTTCCAGCTTCAGGAATTAAGGTTTTATATTTTCGTTTTTTCAACACCTCCGAAACCTCACTTCTGGGATCATCCAGATCACCAAAATACATGCATTTAGTAGGACAAACTGCGACACAAGCAGGTTTCATTCCTTTTTTCACTCTGTGCAAACAAAATGTACATTTATCCACATATCCTTCAGGATGAACAAAACGTGCATCGTAAGGACATGAAGTAATACAGGCACTACAGCCAATACATTCATTCTTTGTTACCATCACAATTCCTCCTTCGGAATAATGACTTGCACCGGTAGGACAACAACGTACGCAAGGTGAATTTTCACAATGGTTACATCGTTCTGAACGCAATTCAGTTTCCAGTTGAGGATAAGTGCCGTTTGTTATTTCCACAACCCAATCTCTACAGTACCCAATTGGAACATCATTTTCGGTTTGACAAGCTACTACACAGTCGCTGCAGCCTACACATTTTTTTGTATCAATAGCCATTGCATATCTCATAGCTTACACCTCCGTTTTTTTGTTATCAAATCGAAACGTCACAAAATTTCCGCGCATTCCCGTTCCTCCCATTACTGGATCTATCATTACATTTGTAATCAGCTGAGTATCACTAATTCCTTTTCCAAAGGCTCTTTTCATGCGTTTATCTGTATGTCCAAAACCATGAACCATATAAACAGAATCCCAACGGATACGCTCAGTAATTCTTACTTTTATTTTGAAATCAGAAATTACACCATCCTGATTTTCTAAATAAACGTATTGGTCATTTGTTAAATCCCATTCTTTTGCCACTTTAGGATTCACCCAAACTGAGTTTTCATCCATTAAATCTGTAAGATTTGGATTATTGGCAGTCCGGCTAAAAGTATGCATTGGGGCACGACCATATATTAATCGATAAAATCCTTCGCTTGGTTCCGGATGCTGAGTAAACACTGGCATTGGATCAAATCCTTCTTCCTCTAAAGCGGTTGAATACAATTCAATTTTCCCGGTATTTGTATTAAACTCAACGTCCTCATCTTCACCAAAATACAAATCATCAACTTCACGCTCTAAACGTTTCACGCCAATACGCTGCATTTCTTCTAACGAAGAACCTACTTGTTTCAATTCCCAATCAATCTCTTCTTCAATGGTTTCGAATGGAAAATACTGAAGTAAATCAAGTTTTTTCGCCAATTCCCGAGCCATCCAAAAAGCTGGTTTTGTGTTGTACAAAGGATCAACGGCCGGCATTCTTAAAGCAATACTTGGTTCTCTTCCTTGCGAAATACGAAGAGAATCATATCTTTCCAAATAAGTACACTCTGGCAAAACCACATCAGCATATCCAGTGATCTCCATTGGCATAGTATCAACTACCACCAATAAATCAAGAGCTTGAATAGCAGCTATGGTTTTTTTCTGATCAGGTAAGGTATTAATAAGGTTAGTTCCATTTACAATCCAACCTTTAATGGCACAACTCATTTCCGGACTTGGAATAGAGGCATCGCATACGCCGGAGGCAAGTGCTAAATCAGCCAATTTATATTTTCCACTCATTGCATCTCGCCAATTCTTATTTGGCTTTGGAAAATCAGGCAAATGAAAATGAGGTACAAATGCTTTCTCTGGCTTATAAAATCCACCTCTTCGCCCCCAACTTCCTAATAAGGCATTCAAAATAGCTACTGCTCTTAATCTTTGCGTATCGTCGCCATACCAGGTAACATGTCGGCCCGGATGAACTATCGTTGCAGGAGCTGCATTTGCCATTTCGCGAGCAGTTTCTCGTATTTGCTGAGGCTTTATTGTAGTAATTCCGTAGGCCCATTCTGGAGTAAATGGCTGCACATAGGCTTTTAATTGATCAAAACCGAATGTATACTTCTCTACGTACTTCTTATCAAATAAATCTTCGTTTATAATTACATTCATCCATGAAAGCAGAAGTGCAATATCTGTAGATGGTTTAATTGGTAACCAATGTTTTGATTTCCCGGCCACTGTTGAGAAGCGCGGATCAACAGTTATTATTGTTGTTCCCTTATCAATAGCATCGGACATTTCCTGAACCTGACCGTTGTGCATATTTTCGCCAAGATGAGATCCAATCAACACCAAGCATTTTGTATCTCGAATATCAGTATTTTCAGGAGAATTAATCCCTTGTCCAAAAGTAGCCAGGAAAGCTACTTCGCGTGGACCACGACATTGTGCATAGGAAGGTGCGGCTATATTATTAGAACCAAAACCTTTTAATAGTTTCCCAAAATATTTACCTCCAGAACCGTGAGTAAACAAAGCCGTACATTCAGCACCATGTTCCTGTTTAATTTGGTTCATTTTAGAAGCTATAAAGTCAAAAGCTTCATCCCAACTTGCTTCTCGGTATGTTTGTTCTCCATTTTTTTCAATACGTAGTAAAGGAGTTTTTAAACGATCTTCGTCAGTATACATCCCTACTCCTCCAGTACCTCTTGGGCAGAAACGGCCGTTACAATTTGGATCGTCATCGTTTCCGATAATCTTCTTAATACGACCATTTTCATCCTTATGAACCCATCCGGCACACTTCCAAAAGCACACCTCGCAATAAGTTGGAGTACGTGAAAAATCGTAGGGTCCCTTAAAATAAGATTGATTTGTTTTCAATAAATTATCGGCAAATGTTTCCAATAAACCTCCTCCAAAAACCAATCCTGCTGCACTTAAGGAACTAATTTTTATAAACTGTCTTCTGCTTTTCATGTTGTGAATACTTTAAACTTATACACATAAACACATGTAGAAACATACATCTATGGATGTAAACATATGTAAAAAGACAACTCGGAAACATGTTGAAGGGCATAAAACTCCACTTTATAATTGGTCTAAAAAACAAAATGTCCTGAAAACACTGATACCAACAAACATATAACTATTTAGATTTTTACTAAATTATATTTGATGTATTTTTTCTTTAATTGAACCAAGATTAAGACCGTAAAACCCTCTTTTAAAGCGAAATGAGAATATTCTCATTTCAAAGGGTGTCATTTTAGATATCGATCAAATTCTTTAATTTCAGAATTGTGTATGATCATTTGATTCCATTTTAAATAAATACTCAGTACAATTGCGAAAGACGGATTACTCCTGAAGATCTTCAGGAGTGTTTGCATTAAAAAATAAATTGGCAGACTTAAAGTTTAGCTCTTTGGAAATTGGATAATATCTGACATTTAGTTTTAACAGCAACTTCATCATTTTAAATTTCCCTTCCTGCAATTCACTTTCAAAAATTGTGAAACAATCTGAGACATAACATGCAACCAAAGGTTGTTGTTTTCCGTTATCATCAACCGGAATCACAGCTTCATTCTGATTCAAAACATCGAGTAAATTGGTAAATAATTGGGCTGTGACATTAGGTACATCACAAGAAATAACCAAATAAATATCAGAAGGAATCGCTTTCATGCAAGAGTATATCCCACCTATTGGTCCACAATTCTCAATCTCATCACCCACAATTGGAATATTAAGATAGGAATAGCAATCATTCCCAGAACTAATTACCAATTCATCGCAAACCGAACACAATGCATTTATAGAATATTCAATTAATGCTTTTCCTTTATATTTGACTAAGCCCTTCTCGGTTCCCATTCTTGAACTCTTGCCTCCCGATAATATAATTCCGGTTACTTTCTTTGAATTAATCATTTTCAAATATAATAAGAAATACAATGTCTGATTTAAGATAAAAAAGTCCTTTAATTTTGAATACATCAAGACAATATCTATATTTAGAATGAATTTAAATAAAATCATTAAAATCCCGGAAGAGATGAAAAAATTAATATTGATATTTTGTTTCCTTCTTTCTGGTTTTGTCAATGCCAATAATGATATGAGCAAGAAAGAACAAAATAATAATTTAAAACTAGCAACATTTGGAGCAGGTTGCTTTTGGTGTGTTGAAGCAATTTTTCAGGAACTAAAAGGTGTAGATAAAGTAGTTTCAGGCTATATGGGTGGCAAGACAGAATCAAGCTATAAAGAAGTATGTTCCGGAGTGACAGGACACGCAGAAGTTTGTCAGATTTCATATGATTCATCAATAATCAGTTTTAAAGAACTACTTGAAGTATTTTGGCAAGTTCACGATCCAACGACATTAAATCAGCAAGGTGCTGATATTGGTACACAGTATCGTTCAGTTATATTTTACAATAACAACAAGCAAAAAGAACTTGCGGTAACACTAAAGAAGAAATTAAATGAATCCGGAGCTTGGGAAAATCCTGTAATTACAGAAATTTCAGCTTTATCAACCTTTTATCCTGCAGAAAATTACCACCAAAATTATTTTAATAATAACTCGAACCAAGCTTACTGTACTTTCGTTATTAAACCAAAACAAGACAAATTCAAAAAAGCTTTTAAAGATAAATTAAAATAAGATTACATATAATGCTACGTTAAAAGCAACATTTTTTTATTCACCAAAAAAATTCCCTGCTTCCCTTAAGATATGGCATCTTTCACTTGGAATAAGATTAGATTAATCAAAACTTAACTGTTACTTCAGAATAAAAATATGCATTGATTTTCTTATGGTGTATTTTTGCATTTAATATTCAACCAACAACTACAAACATGCTTAAACGTTTACTGTATTCTACAGTATTATTTTGTATTATTTCAATTCATGGTTTTTCGCAAGAAAAAATTATTTGGAAAGACTATCCGAACCTAGGAATTATGCAGTACACAGTTATTTTAAATGATACTCCTATAGAAGAAAACATCTATCATAACCCACAATTCAAACCATCAAAACTTACAACTACTGAGAACACTGAGCTGAATTCGATCAAAATTCGTTACAATGTAAAAGAAGATGTAATGGAATGTAAAATTGGGTCTCAACATAGTATTATAAAATCTCCTGAGAAATTAAAAGAAATAAACATTAACGGCCAATGCTTTGAGTACAAAAAATATCTTGTAAAAAAAGATATTACAAGCGGATATCTTCAAAGACTATCACAAGGTAATCAAAAAATTTATGCAAAACATTTCATTTCTGCCACTAAAAATGAATGGGAGTTATCTAAACTCAAATCCTATTATCTCCTTCAAAACAAAGGTGAATTACCAAGGAAATTAAATTCTGTTAAAAGTTTTATTTCTCATTCGTTTAGAAATCTTATCAAGCAAGCTCACGATTTTGAGAAATCGAATCAACTAAATCTAAACAAACCTCAAGATTTAAAAAAATTGCTTACTTACTTGGGAAATTTAAGCAAAGACATTGTTACTTCACGTTGAAGCTTACCATTTACTGTACGTTTGAATTCCTTACAGAAAATAATATCACGGGCTTGTTCGTATTTTCCGAGCAAGCCTTTTATTTTTGCCAATAAATTGGATACATATTCTGAGGATTGATTGTGCTTTTCAATAACCAATACCAGCTTTTGTCCAAGTAAATCATCTGTGATCCCGGTGATGAAAAAAGGATCAGAAATAGCATCTTTAAGCTTTTCCTCTATTTTCTCCGGAAACAACTTAACACCTCCTGAATTCACAACATTATCATATCGTCCAAGCCAGATAAAATGCTTTTCATCAATAAGTTTCACAACATCATTCGTACAAATTACTTCTGAAAGAACTTGTAGTGCATTAATCTGTAAACAAGCTCGTTTATCAAGAGAAAAAGTGACATTTCCCAATCCTTGGTAATACTCGGATCTACTATTTCCATTTAAAGGTTTAATGGCAACATGAGAAACTGTTTCTGTCATTCCATAACTTGAGAAACATTTGGTTGGCAGTTCCTGTAACTGTTCCTCCAAATTGGCATCTACCGCGCCTCCTCCTATTAAAAGGTTAGCTATTAAGCCAAAGTCAATCCCATCTTTTAAACAATTAATCACTTGAAGCGGAACCATAGCTGCAAAATCAATTTTATCCTTCAAATTATTCAATGGGTGTCCGTTTGGATCAACAAGAATCAGGTTTAACTGCCATAAAAAGGCACGTACAAGCATCATTTTACCTGCTATGAAATTTGTCGATAAACAGAGCAAAGCAGTCTGTCCTTTTTCAAATTTGAAATATTTGCCTGTTAATTGAGCCGAATTTATCATGCGTTCCTTCGATAAATCCATCGATTTAGGTTCTCCTGTTGAACCGGAGGTATTGGCTAAAATGGTTTCTTTCGAATTCAACCATTCCAATATAAAAGAATAAACATCACGCTCCCACTGAAAGTCACTAATCAACAATTGACTAGTACAATGTTTAGGCAATTCTTCTTCCGAATATAATTTACCATTTATAGTGAGTTCCCGCATACTTGTTTCTATCAATTAAATCTCCCATTTTACCGACGTACCATAGGCTAAAAAGCCTTTATGCATATAGAGAGGCGACACTATATTATTACTATATATTTGCCCGGTTCCTAGGCCTTGCGGCATTGGATTATTAAGAGTGTAAGCCCATTGAGCAATGGCATTCAATCCGATATTAGATTCCAATGCCGAAGTTATCCACCAAGGTATTTTTCTTTCTTCAGCCAAATCAATCCATTCTTTACTTCCTTTTATCCCTCCAAGCAAACTTGGTTTCAAAATAATATATTGAGGCTTAATCGCATCTAAAAGTTTGTTTTTCAAATTTGAATCATATACACCAATCAGTTCCTCATCTAAAGCTATGGGTAAAGGACTAGCCAAACACAAATCTGCCATATCTTTCCATTGTCCGGCTTTTATTGGTTGCTCAATAGAATGAATTTGAAATTCGGATAAGATTTTTAACTTGGCTAAAGCATTTGTTGGTGAAAATGCACCATTGGCATCAACTCTCAACTCTATTTTATCGGATCCAAAGTCTTTACGGATAACCTGTAAAAGTTTAATTTCTTCCTCAAAATTGATGGCTCCAATCTTAAGTTTCAAACAATTAAATCCATCTTCCAGTTTTTGATGAATCTGTTCTTTCATAAAGCTGGGATCACCCATCCAAACCAGCCCGTTAATTGGAATTTGTGCTTTTCCATCTGTAAAATCAGAAGGAAAAAGTATTTTATTTCCTTTTGATTGAAAATCTAGAAATGCAGTTTCCAATCCAAAATATATCGAAGGCCATTCTATTAATCCATCCTCCAAATAATACCAATAATCATCAATACTCTCACAAATCTCTTTAATTTTATCCTCATAACCTTCTCTGTCATCAGAACTTAATCCTTTAATTATGGAACATTCACCTATGCCCGTCACATTTGGATTTTTATCATCCCAAATACGAATGAACCATGAATCTTTTTGAGTTAAAATACCTCGCGAGGTTCCACTCGCTTGTTTAAAAATCAGAGGATAATATTGATAATCTGCTTTAAGCATATTTTTTTATAAAGATATGAGATGTGAGATAAGTCGTAAAATTTCAGTTCCAACTTATCAAATCCAGTTTAAAGTACCAAGCCTAATCCAAAACTAAGACTGAATAGTAATGTAGAAATTGCCAGTCGTTTTAATTCCGGATCCAAATCTCGTGCATTCTTATTTTTAAATACGTGCAAAACATTTCGTACAATAAACGGAAAGCTCAGTAAAAATAAAAACTGAAATACTGATACCCAATGAAGTATTGTATACAAACAAGGAAGAAGCATGGCTATGGAAAGAAGCACTAAATGATATCTCTTTGCATTAGTAACCCCCATCTTCACAACAAGAGTTATTTTCCCCGTTTTTCCGTCATTGGTCACATCACGCAGGTTATTCAAATTCAGAACTCCTACACTAAGTAAACCTACTGAAATTGCAGGCAAAAAAAGACTCCAGGACATACTTCCTGTATGAAGAAAATAAGTACCTAAAACACCAACCAAACCAAAAAAAAGAAAGACAAATAAATCACCAAAGCCACTATATCCATACGGATTTTTACCAACCGTATAATTTATTGCAGCACCAATAGCTAAAAGACCTATAAACAGCATAATACCTCCTTGTTTAAGGCTTATTAACTGCATTCCTTCATACAAAAGCCACAATCCTGAGCTTAATGAAAGTAAAACAAAAAAGACAAGCATACGTTTCATCTCTTTCTGACTGACAGCACCACTCTGCACAGCTCTTTCCGGCCCAACTCTCTCCTTATTATCAGCTCCTGAAATAGAATCACCCAAATCATTAGCCAAATTTGACAATATCTGTAAAAATAAGGTTGTTAGGGTTGCTAAAATGAATATTTTAAGACTAAAGGCATGATCAGCAGCAGCTAAAAAACTCCCTAAAAAAATACTTGAGAGTGCCAGAGGTAATGTACGTAAGCGAAATGCATGAATCCATGCTTTTGTTTTGTTCATATGAATAACCGAATTTGAAACTCAAAGTTAGCAAAATTAGACGCAAATTATTTGTAATATTTATGATTTACGTGGATAGAAAGTCCATTATTGCTATTTCCAAACTTCGGACCTGATTCTATCTAAGCCGAACTTAATAATCGATTTAAACGAAGTCATTCCCGCCCAATCCTTTGAATAAATAATTCATGTACAATAAAAAAGAGTGATAGAAAATATCACTCTTACTTAATTCTAATAAAATAATTGATATAAAAGACGATATCTATGCCTCCAATTCAGGAGTTATAGATTCGGCAAATTGCTTTGAAAGTGAAATGTATCTATTTTTAAAATCATCATGCTTTAGATATTCTTTAATCTGCTCCTGCCAGCCACTGGCTTGTTCTGATAGTTCCATTATTCGGTGCTTGTTAGAAATGTCTGATTTAGACAACTTCTCCTTTTCAACCACTTCAATATAACTATTTACCCATGTTTCATATTGCTGCAAAAAATTCTTACGATCCTGTTCTGATGAAAATCGATTTAAATTGATATCAGCTAAAGCTTCCGTTTCAATTAGTACCGCAGCCCCTACTGTGAGTCCCAGTTTTTGAAAAAAACTTCTTCTTGTGCTATTTTGATTACTCATGCTATACAAATTAAGACTTTAAGATCTTAAACTTACTATTTAAATTTAGTTTAAAAAAGAACAGCAAATAAAATTTAGACGCAGATATATCCGATTCGATATGATTAATACCGATTGTTGTTTAGCTTCGCTGATCTACTCTTCGTTCCGGTACGTTTGAACCATAAATTAGCAAGCTCATCTACGCCTCAACTCAACATACATCGGCATTATACCATTTAGTTTTATAGCCAAGCCTAAAGTCCATTTGGTATAACACGGATTTTTCACAAATAAAAAAATGACTATTAACTATTTTTGACTAATTTGAATTTAATCCAGAATATTTCCATACAGCAGAGATGCGATTCATCGCATCTTTTGCCCTAATAAATAATCATATTTACATCTTTAAACATCAGCCAAAAAACTTATCCTTTTTCCAATTACTTGGATTATTCACAATATAATCTGCGATACGATCATATGAATTTTGGCTACGGATAATGTGATCGTGAAAACGAGATTGCCAAACAAAATCAGCATAATTCTTTCGAACCTCATACGTTACCCGCCCTTTATACCAACGAACAACACGTGATAAATTTTCATGTAACATTGGGTTATGATTTCCTGTTATTCCGCCTTTTCCTACATTGAATCCCGCAGGGACGCAATTTATTGCGTCTTGATCCGAAACACAATCTATCACGGGGTATTCCGAGACGCGATGAATCGCATCTCTACAGTTATCGTGGTCGATAATGATGATACCATGCATGTGATTGGGCATAATTACAAATTCACCCAAATAAACAAACGAAAATTGTTGTGGAATTTTCGACCAAATTTCCATTGCCAAACGCCCCATTTCATTTAATTGCATTTGCTTGTTTTCAACCTCCCCAAAATATCTTTCGTGGTTTTGGCAGCAAATGGTAACAAAATAGGCTCCATTGGTAGCATAATCCCAATTTTCCTTTCGGGCTGATGGTATGCGGTATTTATTTTGGAATTTTTTCAATGCTCTACTCTTTAATTGCCTTCGTTTATTTTTTTCATAGTAAAAACGAGTTCACTCTCCTGAGTAATTTCCACAGATCTCTTATTGAATTTGAATTCCAAAGTTGGAGTACTATAAAACCATGAAACATTAATTTTAGGATTCTTGCTCAAAAATCTCAATATATAATGCTTATAAACACTTGTTTGATTAGATAAATCAATTTTTAATTTAACATTATCATTTGTCGAATCTTCTGTTGATAACCCAAGAGTAAACATAGATCCTAATACCACCTCCTCAATGCAACTTAGATTATAGTCAAACTTTCTATTCTTAATATATTCCTTTTGCATCTGGATGGACGGTATTGACATATTTTGTCTAATACCTATAAAACGCCACTCTTCCTCAAGTTTCCATTGAATTGATTTTATATTTGTTTGATATAAAAATCCAAGCTTCGCTTCTTTCTCATCTTCCAGACAAATTGGTAGCCAATCTTCTTTGTAATTAATTGGAAAAGGCCCTATTAATTCAGGATTACTTCTCAATTCAACAACATTAAACTTCACAGCAAATCCTTGATGACTTGATGCGTAATGAGTCCACATTAGAAGATTCTTCACATTCTTGCTCAAAGAAATCACGCCCATATTTCCATACAAATTCAAACTCTGATAATCAATAAATTCTTTTAAACTCATAATATCCTCACTCTTTCCCTCCTGCTCTTTCTTATAGATTTTATATGGCAACGTATAATCAATTAATACATTCATACAATCCAATGGATCATTTAATTCAAATGGACATGATGCATACAAATATTGATTCAGAAGAGC
>JAESUW010000085.1 GCA_016760525.1 Labilibaculum sp. | reverse complement strand
TTACTTTTATCTCTTTTACAACTTGCTCTTGTATTTTCCCATAAACAGTCTCCTTGTGCAATTGTCCTCGTGGAGTCAATTGAATTTTCTCAACAAAATTATCGGCACCCTTTTGCTTACTTCTATTTTTATTTTTCGTTACCACCTTATTTTTCGCTTTAATTGAAATTAAAACACTTTCGAGATGATTCTTTGCTTCCGTTCTGAAATTAGAAAGAGGAGCAACAAACTTTCGTTTCAAATTGCCATTTTTAGATTCATACACCTTTGTAATTTTATTACGAACACCATACAAATCACTTTCCTTATTTCGAGATGCATGCAGGTTATTTAAATACTGAACATGATCATAAGTTGTAAAGGCAACGGTTAAGGCATCCATAGCATGATGTCGGTGATCATTGCGTTTGGTCCAATCGATAATTTGTTCGATCTGTTTCCCCTCCTTGCGTTCTTGCATTTCGGTTAAACCCAATGCACGGTATTTGGGTAAATTAAGTTCTTTCATTACATTAATTAGATCCCAGTCTTCACGCAATTTATCAGTAATACTTCCTGTAGTTGTATTAACCGTTCGAATAACCTCAAATAACATTTGCTTTGCCTTTTTAGCAATATACTGGCTGTTTCTCAAATCTCTTTCGATAAATCCATCTGGCAAATCTTTTTCGGGCATCAATAGCTTCTTGTATTTTGCCTTGGATATTTTGCCAGCTTTAAACAAGCTTTCTACTCTATTCTTGTAATTCTGTAAATCATCCGAATAGGTGTTTGTTATAAAATCAATAGCTGTAGAATCAGCTTTGGCTAAATTTACATTTCGGTATGCCAGTGTTTTGTTTGAAAAGGAATCATCGAACAAAATTGCTTTAGGTATGATATGCTCAATATCAATTTCCTTCGAGAACAATTTATCCTTTTGAATGTATTGATTTGTAAATAGTGTTTTATAGCCTGTTTCGCTCAACTCTTCATATAATTTAAAGCGAATAATATCATTACGAGTCGGATTCTTTAAACCAAAATCTTTTTGCAAGAGTTTCCTTATGCCTTCATGTTTGGTTTTGGCGGCATTAATATTAGTAGTTGCTGTAGCTCTCTCTTTTGCCGATTTTTTTAATTCTCTAGCCAACTCAACTCTAACTTCGTCTGGTTTCCCATATGTTTCAATCACTTGGTTTACCAAATTCACCATCTGATTCAAAATTTTCTCAACAACAGGATTACGCAAACTATTCTTCTCTAATAAAGACAAACTGTCTTTTAAAGCTCTACTGGCTAGTTCGTCTTTAGTTAATGAATGTGAATGATTATACTTTGCCAGTTTGCAGGCTTCCGAAAATTCATGTCCTTCTTTTAAAAATGGAATAATCTTTTTTATTGCTCTGGCACTTAAACTCCCATGATCAGATTGCAAACTAATATTTGCTAACATATTTGCATATTCCGGCTTAAATCCATAAGCCATATTCAATTTTTTCTTTAAAGAAACATTCGAATTACCATAAACCAATTTGTCTTCTTCTTTAATTTTATCGTCATCCTCTGCAGAATACAACAGGTGCCATAATTGATAAGAAGCTTGTTTGTCGAAATCATTACCTTCGATATCGGAATTAAATTCTAAAATAGTTGGATCAATACCAATTTGTGAAAATACTTGTTCTAATTCCTCCTTAATTTCAAATGCTGATTTTTTTACCCAATCGAAACCATATCCTTCAAAGTCTGCGATCTGCTGATAAACATTATACAAAGCCTGATTGGTTCTATTCCCCTCAATACCATCTTCATAATTAAGTTTCCAATCTTTTTTAGGCAAGCCTAAAACCTTTAAAATCTCATCTGTTTTATGATTTCCTCTTAAATTAAGTTCTTCAAATAAGACTTGCTTCGCATCCTCATCTAAAACTGTAACTTCCTTTGAAACTTTATTCTGTAGCTCAATATTATTTAAGATCTGCCAAATTTTAAATTCCTGAAATAGTAGCAGGAAAATAATTAGGAAACTGAAAATTGATGCTATCATTAATACACGGGAAGCTTTTGCTTCACTTTCAAACTGACCGCCATACTCAATTCGATATCCTTCCGGTGATATTACATCTTGCTCAACCATGTTTTGAATATCGGTAACTACACTTCGAAGATCGCGATCGGCAACATTAGCTGAAACAACAAGTTTGCGCTGTACATTTTCACGATTCACCGTGTTTGGACCCGAAAGAGACTGAATTTCGGCAACATAGCTAAAAGGAATCTTTTTTCCATCCCAGGTATCAATAAGTGCGTTTCTGATTGCGTCAATATTTCCCCTGTTCTCTTCGTTGTACTTCACTACCAAATCGAACGCTTTAATGCCTTCAAAAACATCCGATACTTTCGATCCGCCAAAAGCAACATGTATAAATTCGGAGAATTGAGCGATTGAAATACCATATTTAGCAAGCATATCGCGATTTGGTAAAATTCTAATTTGTGGAATTTGTACTTGTTGTTCTACATTCACATCAACTACACCTTCTATTGGAGATATAGATGTTTTGATCTCATTGGCCATTTTGAACATTAAATTCAAATCATCACCAAAAATTTTGATTGCAATATTGGCTTTTGTTCCTGAAAGAATATGATCGATTCTATGACCTAGTGGTTGTCCAATGGCAAAATTGACTCCTGATATTCGATTCAATTTATCACGAACTTCCAGTAGAAATTCTGATTTACTTCTTTCTGCTAAAGTAAAAGGGACCTCTATTTCAGAAGTATTTACTCCAAATGAATGTTCGTCCAATTCCGATCGACCTGTACGACGTGCTGTTAAGCTGATTTCAGGAACTGTTCTCAAGGCATCTTCGGCCAAAATTTTTATTTTGTTCGATTCTTCCAACGAAATACCTGGTTTGGTAATTGCTGTTATTGTTAAAGATCCTTCGTTAAATTCAGGAAGAAAGTTTCGACCTAATCCCGTAAGGATAAAAATTGAGACAATAAAGAGAAGAGCAGCACTTCCTAATATCCATTTTTTGTACTGCAAGGCTTTCTCTAGTGAATTGCCATACCATTTATTCAAATTGCTAACCAACCAGCTTTCTTTGTTCTTTCTATCGAGCATTTTATCGCTGGTAAGCATAAAGCTACACAAAACAGGAGTAAGGGTAAGCGCAACAACCAATGATGCAAAAAGTGAAATAATAAATGCAATACCCAATGGCTGAAGCATTCTGCCTTCCATTCCGCTTAAGAAAAACAAAGGCAAAAAGGCTGCAATAATAATAAAGGTTGCATTAATAATGGAAGAGCGAATCTCGCAGGATGCAGAGTAAACGATTTTAATTGGCTTTACTCTTTGTTCCTTTGGTAAAAGATGATTTTGCTTGAGTCGTTTGTAAACATTTTCAACATCAATAATGGCATCATCCACTAAATCTCCCACGGCTATTGCCATACCTCCTAAAGTCATGGTGTTAATGGTAATACCCAACAATTTCAAGGTGATCATGGTTACCAAAAGCGAAATTGGAATTGCCAAAAGCGAAATTATGGTTGTTCTGTAGTTCATTAGAAACACCAGCAAAATCACAATTACAAAAATGGAACCTTCCAGAAGTGCTTTTTTAACATTCCCGATAGATGAGTTAATAAAATCCGCCTGACGGAAAATGTGTGTGTTCACACTAACTCCTGCCGGCAATGATTTTGATATTTCGGCGATTGCTTGATCCAGTTTTTCGGTCAGCTTTAGCGTGTTGACGCCTGGTTGCTTTTTTATAGTTAGCAATACTGCTTGTTTACTATTAATTGTACCCATGCCAATTTTTGGCGCTGCTGCAGCTTTTACTTCGGCAATATCACTAATTCGAATGGGTACATTGTTGTACATTTTTACAACAGAATTACCAAGTTCTTCAAAATCAGAAGTACGGGCAATTCCTCTAATATTGTACTGATTGCCATATTCGTTGATAAATCCACCAGCCGAATTTTGATTGGTTGCCTCTGCAGCTTTCATTAATTCATCAAGACTAATTTTGTAATACCTCATTTTTTGAGGATTAGCCAAAATTTGATATTGCTTGAATTCCCCTCCGATAACAACGATCTGAGCAACTCCGTTAATTGCTAATAGTTGCGGACGAATGGTCCAGTCGGCCAGAGTTCTTAATTCCATTGGAGAAATGCTGTCCGATTGCAAACCAATCATTAGAACTTCTCCCATTATTGATGATTGCGGAGCCAAACTAGGATTCCCAGCTCCTTCGGGCAGGCTTTCGGCAACGGACAATAGCTTCTCACTAACAATTTGCCGGGCTTTGTAAATATCAGTACCCCATTCGAATTCAATCCATACAATGGAGAATCCTGCTGATGAGGATGAACGTAATCTTCTAACATTGGTAGCTCCGTTTACAGCTGTTTCGATACGGAAGGTGACTAATTTTTCCACTTCCTCAGGAGCCATTCCGTGAGCTTCAGTCATAACTACCACAGTAGGGGCAGTCAGATCGGGAAACACATCTACATCCATGTTTGCTGTTGTGTAACCACCACCCAAGATAAGGAGGATGGATACAAACATCACCAAAATGCGATTGTGTAATGCGTATTGTATAATATTATTTAACACGATATTTTATTTTTATCAACGGTTATTATTTTTCCATTAACTTTTTTGAAACTTTGGTTCAAGCAGATTGCTTTCTGTCATTTAGCTAATGGCTAAAAGAACAAGCTTACTCAATATTTCTCATCGAATTAATTTGGATGAGAAGATGTGCAATGCAACACGACCTAATGCTCGTGCGCATGTGCTGGTAAAGCTCCGGCCATTGATGCAAGTTTTACAAAATAAGCACCCTTACTTACAACACGTTCGCCAGCTTTAATTCCAGAGGTAATTTCTACTTCCCGGCCATTACTAACACCTATATTTACAAATCGTTTTTCGAAGCTTTCGCCGGATAATTGCACGAACACATATTTTAGTCCTTGATCTTCGAGAACAGCTGATTTTTCAATGTGAAGCACATTAGATGTTCTTTCTGATTTAAGATAAACTTCCACAAAAGAACCTGCATATAATTCCGGAGTCAGGTCTAATTCAAAATACAGAGGTGTGGTATAATCGTCTTCGTGAATATTTTTTCCATAGGCAATTAATCTGCCGTTAAGCTTTTCTGTGTCAAATACTTTATCGCTGTATGGCAACTTGAAGTTAGCCGATTTAATATGTTTCAATTGCTGAAGATGTTTCTGATACACATCAGCTTTTAGCAACAACTTAGATCCCTGATCGACTTTTGCAAGAACATCGCCCTTTTGAACATACTGTCCTTCATTCACATAAACATCACAAATAAATCCTGTAACAGGAGAGGAGATCAAAAAACCATTTGAATTGTAATCTTTATTGATACTCTCGTAGTTTACGTTTGCATTCTCGAAATCGCTTTTTGCTTTTATGTATTCTTTTTCAGATATGATTTGATCTTTATGCAATGTTTCAGCTCTTTCGAAAGCAGATTTTGCTTTTTCCAGATTTGTTTTAGCCTTGGTAAATTGTGTTGAGATATTGTTGCCGGCAAGTCCTTTACCTGAAAGATTAAAAATTGCATCGTTCTTTTTAATGGTTTTACCCGGTACAATATCCTGTGATTGAAAATGAATAATACCACTGCTTTTGGCTACAATTTGTTTTTTCATATTCACAGCAGGAAGTAAACTTCCTGTAGTTTTAATGATTTGCTGAAAAGGACTCCGTTTAGCTTCAGAGGTTGCAAAATCGATTTTCCAGGCTTGCTCTTTGAAGAAGCTTGTTCCTTCTGCTGCATTAGGTTTTTTGTCCAGTTCTGCCTCTTCGTGATCTTTATAAACACGAATATTTTTAGCTAAGAATTGTTCCTTACCATATTTCGATTCCACATCAAAAACAAGTGTGTAAACTCCAGCTTCTTTTGCCTGTACACTCGGAGTAAAAATTCCTTCTCTCGCAGGTGCTTCTACTGTTTGGCGAACCCCTTTCCCCCCTTTTATCAGGCTAACGGTTAACTTTCCGTCGGTATATGGCTTGTAGCTTTCCAAATTGGTAAGGTGAACTAAAAATTGATTTGTGTGTCCCAACATTAAAGTAGGAAACTTTACAAATAGCTCGGTTTTATCGTTAAATAAAGTCAAACTTTCTGTAGAATGATCTTCGTGTGCATCGGCACCAGCAGAATGATCGTGTCCTTCGTGCCCGGTATTTGAATTACCTGAAGGTTGACAGGCGCTTAGTAAGATTGATAAGCAAAAGCTTATCCATATATATTGTTTCATCGTAATTGTGTTATTTTTGTTATCTCAAAAATCAATGTGTGGTGAATCGGAGGAATAATCCATCGATTCATATTGTTATACCATTTTACAGACGAATTTGCTCACAGGTATAATGCCGATAGATATTTAAAAATCAGTGATAATCCCGATTTATCGGGAGAAATTAATGAGTGATTTTAAATACTAATCGGTATTATTTTCTAATGTTGGTGATCGTGACCTTTTTCGTAATCATGAGTGTGTTCAGCTTCTGCATTGTGTGCTTTGTGTTCTGTTGAATCAACTGTAAATTCTTCCTGATGATGATTTGCATCTGCATCGTGAGAATGTGCACCATCACCATGATCGTGATCACAATCTTTGTGCGCCTCAGTTTTTGAATCGCTTTTTGCTTTTTTAGCTGAATTACCACACGATGTGAATACCAATCCACTAATTGCCAAAATAAATAGTAACTTTTTCATTCGATTAATTTTTGAGTAATACCAATTTAATTTCAAAAGTATCTTTAAATAAAATAGAATAATTTTAGCTGGATCAAGGCAAAAAAGTAAAACATCCCCGATACTTCGGGGTGGTTCGGCTGTATCTTTTTTAACGAGGATATTGCTGAAAAGAAATATTTTATAAGATTAGTTTTGATGTTAATTTTGGTATAGTGCTTCGGTCATAAAAATGCATTCTGTTTAGAGATCATAAGGATCTAATAAAAAGACACAATAGAACACCGAAACGGGTAATTATAATATTGATATTTTTTGCGGAATGTATAAGTGTAGCTTTGTATGTTGCTTATTTTCAGGTCTGTGCTGATTTATTCAACAAAGTTCTATCCATAATAAGTACTGCTCGCCGATAATCTGAAATTATCAGTAAACCTACACTAAATTTAAGTTTGGAGAACCTCTTCTATGAGGGGAGAACCGGAGTGGTTCCGGAATAAGTTTATAATTGAGAACTTTTAATTTTTGAACTTTCTGTGTGTGTTCCGAATCAAGTTGAATTGCATCAGCTTTAAGGAAAATTTGATATTTTACTTCTTTCTGAACTCTGTTATGAGTTAGAATACAGCAAGCTTCGTTATTGGTTTCGTGTTGATGACTCCAGTGCATATCATCATGATTGTGATGATTGCAGGCATTGGATTCCACGTGTTGATGAACGTGAATGATCGAAACTTGTTGATTTGAATTGGTATTGTGAAGATGATGGTTATGAGGAATTACATCATGCGTAAGCAATACCAACATTGGTATTAACATGAGCAGACATAAAACTTGTTTCTTTAAATTCCTCATTTTATAATAGTATGTAGCAAATATAGATGTTCGTTTTCGGATTTCCTATAACTAGTTGTTGGATTTATAATTTTGTTAACAAAAAAAAGTGTAGAGATAAGAGCATAAAAAAGCCATAGAGACATTCTCTACGGCTTGTTCCTAATATTTTCATATTCAACTTATTTTTTGCAACAATCTGTTGTGCAATCTTTAGAACATTCTGCTTTAGCTTCAGTTGCTGTAGAATCTTTTGTGCATTCAGCTTTTGTTGTGCAACATTTAGTCGAATCTTTTTTAAGTTCTGCTGTCGCTTCAGTTTTTTCTTTTGAACAACATGCTTTTTCTTCAGAAGCCGCAGCTTTAGTTTTGTTTCCACAAGAGGTAAATACGAATCCACAGATAGCAATGGCAAATAATAATTTTTTCATACTGTCTAATTAGTTTATTATGATGTAATTGATTTTCAAAATGTATTTTATTAATTAAAATGAGAATTGTGAATATATTCTTTCTTCTCTTTATTAACAAATGTATTTCTTAAATCATAATGTGTTTTTACATTCAATAGTTCGTTAAGGTTTTGTAAGTGTTTGGTTTTTAGTTTGATTTGGAGTACGTCTCTATGCAAGGGTGTGGTAATACCCCGATCATTCGGGGTGCAAATCAGTTTAATATCTTATGTCTAATCCCGAAAGCCTTCGGGACTAACGATCTATCGTATATTCGAATTACTAAATTTCTTTATATGAGAAATCTTTGCTGTAATTTGTGCTTATTTTTCCATCTTCCTCCATAAGAGGGTAAATGAAAAAGTTAACCAAACCATTCTTATAGTTTTCCAATTCAAGATCTCTTCCCTGAGTAAATTCAACACGATTTTCATCTATATTACCGAAATAGAATTCAGCTTTAGTCGCATCCTTATCTGCTTCCGAAATATCTATCGGAGTCCATGTGTTATTATTTTGGTGAAAATCAGCCCAACAATGATAACCTCCAATGTTTCCTTCATTGGCTTGTGGTATAGAGAAACCAATGTGGAATCGGGCAGGAACATCTAAACTTCTTGATAAAGACATAAAATAGGAATGGAAGTCGGTGCAATTGCCTACTGAAATATCGCATGCATAATCGGAATTTCCATTGCCAAAAGTGTATTCTCCACCATATTTATTGGTTTGCTTGTATAATGAAACTACGCTGTCCTTTGTTATACCTTCTTTAATTACATCAGGTAAACTGGTGTAGTATATATCCGATTCATTCTTAGTTTTTGGTTTTCCGTAGTGCATTTCATCCAATACAAAATTGTATACAGCCTTCATGTCTTTGGAACTAAAGGCGTTTGCTGCGATAATAGAATCATATCGACCGCCAACAGGAACGAGTCTGTTTGAGCAAAGATTGTCCGATAGGTTTACTCCGTCAAAATCAATATTACCCACTTGTTTTCTGTTAACCGTAAAACGGATATTGATGTCGGTTGATTTAGTAAGACCACCATTTATCGCACTATAAAGATAAGTGTTCCCATGCTTTTGTTCCTTTTTAATCTCGTATGCTAAATCTGTCTCGATTGACAGCTCACTGATGCTTTGAACTTCGCTTGTTGTAGGTACTGGTATCCAAATTTTAATGTTTTGTGCCGAATTGGCCGGCAAACTTACTTTGTAATTAAATTCGAAATTTCTTTCAGGCAATTGGCTGCAACTGCACAAGGCGATAGCAAGTATAAATAGTAGTAATCTCATTCGTCTCTTTTTATCGGGTTGTTCCCGGTTTTTAATAAAATTGGATGCAAAAATAGACTAATGAATTTGCATAACAAAGTGAAGACTGATATTTAGGTTTCTAAATTGGAGTAAGAGGTTCTATATCCTAGGTAATGAGGTGTTTCGAATTGCGAATATGCTTCTGGAACTATTTTGGAGAGGTGGTTCTATTGAATTAAAGTAAAAAAATAAGTGTAGGTCCGATTTCTCTGGGCTTACACTTATTATATAGGTATGATTCTTTTGAATCATTTGGTCGCACGAACCACTTTGGTCACTATTTTCTGAAGGCATAATTGTACTCTTTTTTATCTGATACTAAACGAACTTTATAATTTCCTTTTGGCAATGCTTCCACATTGAATTTTTTAGAAAAAGTTGGTTCAGATGCATAAGAGCCTGTGAATACTTCATTTCCAAATTCATCATTTATTGAAATTTTGAAATTTGTATTTTGAAATGATAGATAGGTTACAAATAAACTGTTATTTACAGCTCTGAAAAGAGTTTTTTCAGCCATTTTCTCAGCTAATTCAACTGCTAGTTTGTTGTTAACAACTTCAAACTCCTTTTCCAATTTATCTCCTTTACCAGTTAAAACAATTTTGTATATTCCATCTTCAAGATATGAGAAATCAAATAATTTTTGTGCTGTAGTTTCTCCACTAATCTTTTTTGAATAGTACAGGTTTCCTGCTTCATCGTAAATCTTCATCTTTAAAAAAGATTCTGAAGGGTTAATGATTGAAACAATTGACAAATCGGTATCCAAATAAGGATTGATACGAATGTTTCCGGTTGCAAATGCTGAACTTGCACCTAAGAATAGTATTACTCCCAATACGATTCCTTTTAGATTTAAACTTTTTTTGTTCATTTTGATAAAATTTTAATAAATAAATGTTTAACTAAATCAGTTGGAAATTTTGTCCTTAACTGATATTGTAAATCTATGTAAAAATCTTAGAAACGATCTAAATAAAAGGTTCGGAAATCGCTGAAATAACAAAAAAATCAACTTGTAACGGTTGCGGAAGCTCCCGAAATTGTTTGCGTTACATGAATTTAATAAAGAATTTTATCATTATTAACCTTAAAAGCCTAAAAACAATTTTATGATAACGTTTTCGGATTTTGAGGAAATTGGCCAAAACGTCATTTTTTTGCTTGATGAATGAAAAAAGTAATCAAAAACATTAGTTGGGAGGTATGTTTAAATGATCTTTTAAAACTATTTTTGGGGTGAATTTCTGAAACAATTCTATGTTTTGAACTTGGGTTGATAAAAAAATACATTATAATAGTTATGCAGTATCAAAATTTAATAGACTTCTCTGTTCATCCATCCGATTTAAATCGATTTGATAACGGATGGGAAGGACTGGAAGAATATGTGACTGAAAAAAATATAGACGGGGTAGAACTACTAATCGCTTACGATTCTCCATCTGAAGAAATACCCAAAGGGATCGTTAAAAGTGTTCACTTGCCATTTTGGGTAACTTGGTTAGATGTTTGGAGGAAAGGAGAGGAGGCTGCCAAATATTATTTCCCGAATATGCCGCCGGAGCATTTGCAATTTTGTTGTGGTGGCACGAATGCTGCCGAAATGATTGAATCACAAAAGAAATTGTGGGAACATGCTGCATATTTTAATCCTGCACATGCGGTTTTACATGCTGCTCATGTAGAGTTGGAACATGCTTTTACGCGCGATTTTACTTATAAAAGTACTGAGGTCTTGTCCGGTTTTTCTGAGATGTTGAATAGAACGGCTCAGGAATTTAATGATGGTGAGCCTCCTGTTACACTGGCAATTGAAAATTTGTGGTGGCCAGGTTTGGATTTTTTGTTTCCGGCCGAGGCCGATGATTTTGCATCGCGCTTGGATTTCTCAAACTGGAATATGCTTTTGGATACAGGTCATTTAATGAATACCAATATTGCGTTGAGGTGTGAGGATGAGGCAATTGATTTTGTTTTGGATCGGATATCCCGATTGTCGAAGGATATTCAGGCTAAAATTAACAGTCTGCACTTGAATTTGAGTTTATCAGGAGAATATCAAACAAAACAAGTAATGAGTGGTTTGCCAATGGGCTGGTTGGAATTGAGCCACTCAGAGAAATATTCAGCAGCACGAAAACATGTGCTTCAAATTGATCAGCATTTGCCATTTAAATCCAATAGGGTAAAGGAGATAATTCAGGAGGTTAAACCCGAAAATGTAATTCATGAATTTATTACGAAGGATATTGAAGAGTTTTCTGCAAAGTTGGAAATTCAGATGAGTGCATTACGGTAGGGGCACGCCATGTCTGTGACATCAAATGAATCCATTATTGTAGGTACACCATATCATGATATTTTCATTATTTGCGTCTGTAACTATTTATACAAAGACTGTTTCTTAAATTAGATTCAGTCTTTTTGTTTTTATTCGACTGTTATTCCTAAGATTGCTTTTTTAAAACTTCTTCTTTTTCCGAAATAATACATAGATTTGCAGGAATTGGGTTTCTCTCTTTCTGAGAATTAAAATGGGAATCCGGTGTAATACCGGAGCTGTCCCCGCAGCTGTAAGCCCTCAATGATTTTTCATTGATAAGTTCTGACAAATCTGCCACTATGTAAATGTTGTTTTTGCATGGGAAGGCGTTAGAATGGGTAAGCCAGAAGACCTGCCTAATATATTGAACTGTTTCGTAACTTCGGGGAACTGAGTAACGAAGGTATAATTATAGTAATTGTATTTTCTCGTATGCTATCCCCACAATTATTGTGGAAGAAAATGAATTTATTAAAAACAAGCTATTGGGCATTGACCCTAATTCTATTGTTGGGGACTATTTCCTGTCAATCCGGCGACCTTAAAAAGAAAGAGAAGCAATCGGCAACTAATTCTGCTATCGATTCATCTTTTTATCATCAATCTCAATTAAAGTACGCCAAAGGCTTTCAAATTAAACTTCTTGCCAATGGCTTAAAAGAATTAATTGTTTGGGATCCTTGGAACGAAGGAAAAATATTTCAAAAATATTATCTGAAGAATCGGTCGGAAAAATTATCAGTAGAAGTTCCTGCTGATGGTTTGTTGGTAGAGGTTCCTGTTAGAAGTATTGCTGCTCTATCGAGTACACAAATTGGAATTTTAAAATTTTTAAATGTTCAGGACAGAATCGTTGCTGTTTCCTTGCGCGATCGTATTTACGATGAAGATTTAAATAAAAAAGCTCAGGAAGGTACGATACAGGCCGTTGGACATGCTGAAGCTTTAAATTTTGAGAAAATTGTTGAGTTAGATCCTGAATTGGTTATGGTGGCTGGTTTTATGAAAGTCACCGATAGGGAAACTAAACTAATGAATGCAGGTTTGCCTGTGGCCTATAATATTGAGTGGATGGAAACATCACCTTTGGCTCGTGCTGAATGGGCGAAATTTATTGCGGCTTTTTTTAATAAAGAAGCTGAGGCTGAAAATCTTTTTATCGCTTTGGAACATAGATATAATGACTTGAAAAAACTGGTTGAACATGTAGAGAGTAAACCAAGTATTCTTTCAGGTTACAATTTTAAAGGAACATGGTACATGCCTGGCGGACAGAGTTATCTGGCTCAGTTTCTGCGAGATGGTAAAGCCGATTATTGTTGGTTTTCAGATAGTACAAGTGGTAGTATGCCCTTAAGTTTTGAGATTGTTTTCGACAAACAATCTGAGGCAGATATCTGGTTTGGCCCCGGACAATGTCGTACATTGGAAGGTCTGAAAGGGTTGGATGAACGATACACCTTATTTCAATCATTTAAAAAGGGTGAGGTATATTGCTATACCAAGCGCATGAAGGAAAGCGGTGCTAATGATTGGTACGAATTAGGAGTTATGCAGCCAGATGTAGTTTTTAAAGATGTTATTAAGATACTACACCCGGAGATATTGCCAAACTATGAATTACATTACTATCAGCAACTGAAATAGGAAAATTATGCAATCGAAAAAAAAAGGTTTGTTTGCGGTCATATTTGGGATATTACTATTTTTCATATGTGGAATTTTTCTGTTGGATTTAATCTACGGAAGTGTAAGTATTCCCTTTAAAAAGGTATTTGCAATTCTTTCCGGTGCTGATGTGAAAAACTCATGGAACTACATCATTTTAAATTTTAGATTGCCTAAAGCAGTAACTGCAATTTTTGTGGGTGCAGGATTATCTGTTACCGGTTTAATGATGCAAACACTATTCCGAAATCCATTGGCCGGACCTTACGTTTTAGGTATTAGTTCCGGAGCAAGTTTGGGTGTTGCTTTAATGGTAATGGCATCTGCTTTAATGCCAGTTGCTTTTGGTGCAATCTCAGCTTTTCTGGGTAGTTGGGCATTGGTTGTTTCGGCCGTTGTTGGTGCATCGGTAGTGTTCATGCTTGTGGCTTTGGCATCCATCCGAATATCAGATAGTGTTTCATTATTGATTATTGGAATCATGTTTGGAAGCATTACCGGCGCCGTTGTAAATATTCTGCAATATTTTAGTGATCCAGAACAAATACAAAGTTTTATAGTATGGACTTTTGGAAGCTTGGCAGGTGTTACATGGAATGAAATGCAAGTAATGGCACCAATTGTTTTTAGTGGATTAATTATTGCTTTTTTTCTGATAAAACCCTTGGATGCCCTTTTATTGGGAGAGAATTATGCTCGTGGAGTTGGTATCTCTGTAAATCGCACTCGAATTGCTGTTATTATAAGTACTGCATTAATCGCTGGAACTTTAACCGCATTTACAGGCCCTATTGCTTTTGTTGGTGTTGCGGTACCACATATTGCCCGATCAATTTTTAGAACAGCAAGTCATAAGATATTAATGCCAGCGGTACTATTAATTGGAGCAGCAATAATGCTTGCATGTGATATAATTTCTCAAATTCCAGGAAATCAAAATACATTACCGATTAATTCGGTAACAGCTTTGTTTGGTGGGCCAGTCGTAATTTGGGTGATTATGCGTAGTAGAAATGTGAAGGCTTCTTTTGCCGGTTAGTGTGGGATTTATGAGCGATATAAAAGATATAAAAAAAAATATACTGGTAACGCAGGATCTTTCAATTGGGTACAAGCAAGGGAAAAAGGATCATTTGTGTTTGCTTTCTGATATTAACCTAACAATTAGGCGAGGGGAAATGGTCTGTCTTTTAGGACCAAACGGAGCAGGTAAGTCAACTCTCATGCGAACCATTGCCGGCATTCAAAACCCCTTGGCGGGATGTACCTTAGTAGAAGGGATACCAATTAGGGATCGGAATTACAAAGAGATTGCCCAATTGTTAAGCATTGTTTTAACCGAAAGAATTAATGTGGGAAATCTTACCGTTTACCATATCGTTTCTCTAGGTCGCCATCCGTATACTTCATGGATGGGACGTTTATCGGAAGAAGATAAGGATAAAATAAAATGGGCTTTGGAGCAAGTTGATTTATTGCGCTATGCAGATCATTTTATTAATCAGTTGAGTGATGGTGAACGACAACGTGTGATGATTGCAAAAGCTTTGGCACAGGACACACCACTAATTATACTTGATGAACCTACTGCGCATCTGGATTTGCCGAACCGTGTTGAGATCATGCGATTATTACATCGTTTGGCTCGTGAAACGAATAAGGCTATACTACTGTCTACTCATGAACTGGATTTAGCCCTACAGGCAGCAGATGTTATTTGGTTGATGTCATTAGGTAAGCCTATAAAGATTGGAGCTCCCGAAGATTTGGTTTTGAATGGAAGCATCGAAGAAACTTTTCACAACAAGTCCTTCATTTTCGATCGGAAAACAGGCAACTTTATTATGAATTACCAAAAGAAAGAAATTATTCAGGTACTTGGTAATGATGTGATGGGGTTTTGGACGCAAAGAGCATTATCCCGCGAAGGATATCAGGTTACTTGTGAGAAGGCTGGGAATTGTTCTGTAAAGTTGATTGAAGATACGATGGAGTGGGAGGTCTGTAATAATGGACAAGTGCTTCGTTGTAAGAGTATAGCGGAATTGTTGGCTTACCTTCGAACGTCTTTTTCTACTGATTAATTCAATATTTTAAAACAAGCTTATCCTAATTTTTTTTTAAAAATATGGTTTCATCCCAAACCCGACTTCATTTTTTGTCTCTTAAGAAACACTACTTATAGAAATGATGCAAAGGCTAGCTTTTATACAGTACAAAAGGGATGTTCCAGTTTTGGGATGTCCCTTTTTTTAGATCATGAGTTTGTTACGTGTTAACTTACAGTGTGTTTTAAAATATCTTCTAAATAAGA
>JAESUW010000084.1 GCA_016760525.1 Labilibaculum sp. | reverse complement strand
ACCCCTTCTACTTTTAGGAGAAGGGGTTGGGGGATGAGGTAATCGAAATACAAAAAAGTATTCATTTCCAATATCAAAAATCTCGCAAAAATACTCTGCCTTAACTTTCCAAACCAAAAAACCTCACCCTAACCCTCTCCTGAAGGAGAGGGAACTACAAAAATTTAATCAGTGTTGCTCCCCTTCTACTTTTAGGAGAAGGGGTTGGAGAATGAGATCTTATGAACAATAATCACTAACTTACAATATCACAAATTAAAAATATGGTAGATTATAAAGAATGCTTATTTTATGACGCCTCACCCGAAATTCATCGCCGGGCAAAAGAGTTAAGAAAAAACATGACTGAATCTGAGATACTACTTTGGGCGGAAATCAGAAATAGAAAAATAAATGGTTTAAAATTCAGAAGGCAACACCCAATCGATATCTTCATAGCTGATTTTTATTGTCATGAAATAAAACTGGTAATAGAGCTTGACGGCAATATTCACGATTCTGAAGAGAACAAAGAATATGATGAAGGCAGAACAGCAGAATTAAGGTATTTAGGAGTAAAAGTCATGCGATTTACAAATGAAGAGGTAATGACTTCAATACATAATGTTTTGACAAAAATAAAAGCGTTCTGTAACCAATTGCCTTCGTAATCTTCAGAACCTTTCCAAATGCAAAACTTCACCTTAGCATTTCCTTATAAGCTCACCCTATCTCCTTTGTAACACACCTCACTCTAGTCTTTCAAGTGTAAGACCTCACCCTAACCCTCTCCTGAAGGAGAGGCGACTGCAAAAATTTAATCAGTGCATTGCTATCCTTCTACTTTAGGAGAAGGGGTTGGAGGATGAGGGTAGTAAGCTCAAACAAAAAGTATTCATTTCCCAATATCAAAAATCTCGCAAAAATACTCTTCCTTAACTTTCCAAACCAAAAAACCTCACCCTAACCCTCTCCTGAAGGAGAGGGAACTGTAAAAATTCAATCAGTGCTGCTCCCCTTCTACTTTTAGGAAAAGGGGATGAGGGTAGTAAGCTCAAAAAAAAAGTATTCATTTCCCAATATCAAAAACCTCACCCTAACCCTCTCCTTAAGGAGAGGGAACTACAAAAGTTCGATCAGTGTTGCTCCCCTTCTCCTTTTGGAGAAGGGGTTGGGGAATGGGGGTAGTAAGTTCAAACAAAAAGTATCCATTTCCCAATATCAAAAATCTCGCAAAAATACTCTTCCTTAACTTTCCCAATATCAAAAACCTCACCCTAGCCCTCTCCTCAAGGAGAGGGAACTGTAAAAATTCAATCAGTGCAATACTCCCCTTCTACTTTAGAGGAAGGGATTGGGGGATGAGGTTGTTAGACAAAAAAAAGAGCTCCAATATTGGAGCTCTTTCTATATATCAATGTAATAAGATCTTATTTTTTGCCTCTTTGCTTAGCTGCGGCTTCCAAACGTGCCTGGAATTTAGATTTCTTAACCGGCTTTTTCTTATTTGCTTCTAACATTGCCAATACCTTGTCATCATCAACCATAAACTTACGAATAGCAATAGTTTGGATAATGGTAAACAGAGTTGCAATAAAGTAGTAATAAGAAAGACCAGATGCATAGTTATTGAACCATACCAAGAACATTACCGGCATCAGATACATCATGGTTTGCATACCTGGCATCTGACTCGACGACTGTGTCATTTGACCATTCATACGAGTGTATACCAAGTTAGTACCTGCCATTAACAGACAGAACAAACTAATGTGATCTCCATACCATGGAATATCCCAAGGTAATGTCACGATTGAATCGTAGGACGATAAATCGGTTGCCCATAGGAAACTTTGCTGACGCAATTCGAATGAAGCCGGAAAGAATCGGAACAGAGCAATCAGGAATGGGAATTGAACCAACATTGGTAAACATCCACCCATCGGATTCACTCCTGCTTTTTTATACAAAGCCATAGTTGCCTTCTGGCGTTCCATTGCTTTATCTTTCGGAATTTTCTCGTTAATAGCATCAATCTGAGGCTTTAACACCTTCATTTTTGCTGTAGACATGTATGACTTATAAGTCAATGGTGCCAAAATCAGCTTAATAATAATGGTTAAAATCAAGATAATGATTCCGTAATTACTAATAAATCCTTCCAGGAAGTTAAAGATTGGAATCACGAAATATCTGTTCACCCATCCAAAAATCATCCATCCTAAATCAATCAGTTTATGCATTTCGATATCATGACCATCTAAATCCTTACCGTACTCGCGTAAAGTATTGAATTTATTAGGACCAAAATAGAATTTCATATCGTGAGATTCCAATTGAGATCCTTGGTATGGCAATGAAATTTCAGCAGAAAAATTCTTCAAAATCGGAGATTTTTCGTCCATACTAACAGACTTCAATTTTACTCCTTTAAAAGCATCGTCAGCAATTAAAACAGAAGAGAAAAACTGCTGTTTAAAACCAATCCATTTTACTTTCGTGGATAACTCCTCCTCATCGTCGCCACTTGCGGACAAATAATCTACAGCATCTTCGAAGAATTTGTAATACAAACTTGTATATTGATTTTCGAACTTACGCCCTTTTTCCTGACTTGGAATATCTGTTTGCCAATTGAAAGTAACAAAATTCGAGTTGCGGGAAATCACATTTTGCATTCCTACCAGGTTCACCGTAAAATCAACCATATAAGAATCAGGAGCCAAAGTATATTTGTATTCAACATACTGATCGTCTCCAAGCATCATTCTCATACTAACACCTTTTTCAGATGTAGTTGCATCAACCGAAGCAACACCATTTACGTCAACAAAAAACAAGTCCTGAGTGTTTATAGGCTTGTTATCAGCATAAAATGTTAATCCAAACTTACTGTTTTTCTCTGCCCATAATAATAATGGTAAAGAATCATGTGTTTGAAATTCCTTCAACTGAACGTTACTAATTCGTCCACCTTTGGTATTCAAAGTTAACTTTACCAATTCATTCTCAAGAGTAATGAATTCTTCTTTTTGATTTACCGCTCCAGCAAAAGCACCATAGGCTTCTTTCATTGCAACAGCATCTTCTTTCACTTCAGCATATTGAGCCTTTAAGCCTTCCAATCTAGCTGCTTCGACCACTTCATTGTGCAAGCGATCAACCCGCGCAATTGAATCTCTGGTGTCTATTGCTTTTAGTTGCTCCTCAGATGGTTTTGTAAGGTAAGTATACCCAATCAAAATTGCTCCGATGATTAACAAGCCATAAATCGAATTTCTATCCATTTTAGTTTTTTTAATAGTTCGTTAGTGGTTCAAAACAAACTCCCCCTTAACGATCTATTGTTATTTAATTTCTTTACAATTCAGGTTTTAAAAACTACTCCATTGCCCTTTTCACAAACTCTACGAATAAAGGGTGTGGTTTAATAACAGTACTCTTATACTCTGGGTGAAACTGAACTCCAACAAACCATTTGTGTCCTTCCAATTCAATAACCTCAACCAATCCTGTATCAAGATTCATTCCTGTTGCTTTCATTCCTGCAGCCTCGAATTGCTCCAGAAATTCATTATTGAACTCATAACGGTGACGATGACGTTCTGATATTTCCTTTTGTCCGTAAGCTTTTAAGGCTTTCGAACCATCTTTTAAATTACAGTCGTAAGCTCCCAAACGCATTG
The DNA here is from genome assembly GCA_016760525.1 of Labilibaculum sp. GTDB lineage: Bacteria > Bacteroidota > Bacteroidia > Bacteroidales > Marinifilaceae > Labilibaculum. Next base: position 12,043 of record JAESUW010000084.1, on the reverse strand, counting down.
TTCCGCCTTTCTCGCTTACATTTTTCTGCTCTTCCATTAGGTTGATAACTGGATATGGAGTTTTAGGATTCATTTCTAAGGAATCTGCATCTTCCAATTTTAATACGTTACGGGCAAATTCAATAACCGAAACTTGCATTCCTAAACAAATCCCAAAAAATGGCACATTGTTTTCACGTGCATACTTCGCCGCAAAAATCTTTCCTTCCACTCCCCGATGACCAAATCCGGGAGCAACCAAAATACCTTTCAGGTCTTTCAATTCATCCTCATAATTCTTATCAGTCAGCTTCTCAGAATGAATCCATTGAATATTCACTTTGCATTCGTTCACCGAACCTGCATGAATAAATGATTCAGCAATTGATTTGTAGGCATCGTGTAACTCAACGTACTTTCCAACCAAACCAATTTTAATTTCTGATTTTGGATTTTGTAAACGATCTAAAAACTTAGTCCATTCTTTTAACTTAGGTTCTCTTTTCAAATCCAAGCCCATCTTCTCACAAACAATCACATCGAGTTTTTCCTCCCTCATTTTTAAAGGAACCTCGTAAATTGTTTTTACATCAATCGACTGAATAACCGCTCTCGGCTCAACATTACAAAACAAAGCTACCTTTCTGCGAACATCAGTAGGTAATTCGTGTTCGGTACGCAATACCAAAATTTCCGGTTGCACACCTGTTTCAAGCAATGCTTTTACAGAGTGCTGAGTCGGCTTGGTTTTTAATTCTCCCGAAGCTGCAAGATATGGCACTAATGTCAAGTGGATTACAAGAGTATCACGTCCTAACTCCCATTTCAACTGACGAACAGCCTCGATGTATGGTAATGATTCAATATCACCTACAGTACCTCCAATTTCAGTAATTACAACATCAAACTTTTGCTTGGAGCCAAGCATCTTAATGTTTCTCTTAATTTCATCGGTAATATGAGGAATAATCTGAACAGTTTTTCCTAAAAAATCCCCTTTTCTTTCCTTATTAATAACGTTACGGTAAATTCTACCTGTTGTAATATTATTTGCCTGCGAGGTAGGGAAATTAGTAAAACGCTCGTAATGTCCCAAATCCAAATCAGTTTCCGCTCCATCATCGGTCACATAACACTCACCATGCTCGTAAGGATTTAAAGTACCGGGATCCACATTTAAATAAGGATCCAGTTTTTGGTTTGTAACGGAATAGCCTCTGGCTTGTAATAATTTAGCCAATGATGATGCTATAATTCCTTTTCCTAATGAGGAGGTTACCCCACCTGTAACGAAGATGTATTTGGTTGCTGACACGTTGTAAACGTTTTATGGATTATTAAAGGTGCAAAAGTAGTTAATTTATGCCTTTTCTGGAAACTATTTCCATGTTTCACAAGATCAAATTTAGTGATTCTATTTATTTATTTATTTTTCAAATTCAAAAAATGAAAACACCAGTATTTTTATTCCCACCAAATTCACCTCAGACACAACTGATAGCTAGAATATTCAATGGATCATGATCCTGACTAAGCTCAATAAAAAAATCCTCCATTTAAAAAAAATGGAGGATGATATTTTTACGATAGATTTATTCTATGAAACCAACCCATCAATAACTTTCAATTTTTCCTGCAGCAATTTCAAACTCTGCTTTCCATTCTCAATCTTTTCTTCAATCTCCTTAACAATTAAACCAGATGTTTTCGAGGCAGAAAAGAATCCAATGTTATTTTCCCACAAACCTATATCTGTTTCCAATTGCCTAATTTTGCCGGCAATCTTGTTTCGCTCAACAATAATTTTATCCTCAGAATGGTTCATGTTTAGGAAATTATCAATTTTCGATTGAAATTTCTGAACTTCTTTATCCCCTGTTTCCAAATCCAGTTTATCGTAAACAGTATTTAAAGCTCTCCTGAATTCATCCTGAATTCGATCTTTCTTCTTGAAAGGAACATGACCTATTTGTGTCCATTCTTTCTGAAAACCTCTAAGAATCGATAAATTCTCATCATCATTATCCGCTAATTCAAAATTATGAATCTTACGAATCACTTCTTCTTTAAGCTTTAAATTTTCAACATGATCAGTATCAACATGATCGAAATGTTTCGATTTACCACTAAAAAACTTATCGCAAGCAGCTCTGAAACGCACCCACAATTCTTCCGAAATTTTACGAGGTACCGGTCCTACTGTCTTCCATTCTTTCTGAATAGCAATTAGCTTGTCCGTTGTTTCTTTCCAATTGGTACTATCCTGAAGAGTTTCAGCACGCTCACACAAATCGGTTTTCTTCACCAAATTTTCTCCAAGCTTATCCTTTAGTTTCAAATAAAACTTGCGTTTCTTATCAAAATACATATCACAAGCTGCTCTAAAGCGCTGATAGATTCTATTATTGTCTTTTTTAGGTGCAAAACCAATAGTTCTCCACTCTTTTTGGAGATCCAAAATTTCTTTAGAACTTGTATTCCAATCCTTATGAGATTCTATTTCACTGTTGGCTATTACTTCTACTTTATCACAAAGAACTTCTTTCTTTTCCAGATTTATTTTCTGTTCCGATTTTAAGCCTTCATAAAACTCTTGATGACTGCGGTTTATCGTAGTTGTAGTTGCCTTAAATCGTTCCCAAATCTCATCTTTTTGTTCACGGGGAACCGGTCCTATCTCCCTCCACTGCTCGTGATATTTCTGTAAAGTATTGAATGCCTTCACAACCGTAGGATCCTCCAGTAATTTCTCAGTCTCTTCGCACAAATGAATTTTTGCAGCTAAATTCTTTTTTAAATCAAGGTCACGCAACTCCTTGTTGATTTTTATGTAATCGTAAAAATTTTCAACATGATGATGATAGTTATCCCACAGGTTTTTAAGAGCTGCCTGAGGCACCATTCCTGTTTCGTGCCATTTTTTTTGCAGATCTCTAAACTCATGAAAGGTTTTATCGAAGGCTTCCTTTCGGTTTACCAAATCTTTAATATCCTCGATTATCTGATACTTCGTTTTTAAATTATCGTCCTTCTCCTGTTCCAGGTTTCGAGTATGAACAATTCGACTCTCTCTATACTTAAAGAGCAATGCCTTCATTTTCAACTCCAAATCATCTTTCCCAAAATCAAACTCCTCCTCTTTGCCTTCATCCTCTAAAAACTTCTTTTTAGCTTCGGCAACTTCCTCGTTATGCTTTTTATAGAAATTGTGTTTTATCGCATCAAGCCTATCCTTAATTCCTTTCGAAGGTTTATTCTCTAACAAGAGTGTTAATCGATCCACCAACTCACTTTTCTCCATCACCATATAGTCTGGCTCAGTTTGAAGCTCCACCACAACAGTTTCTTCTTCGACTTTCACATCAACTTTCTCTTCTGAAGTTTCTGCAACAGTAACATGATCCACTTTGGTTTCTTCAGCCACAGATTCTTCTACTTTAGCAACAGTAATTTCCTCCACAGCATCAGCCACAGTAAGCGCTTCTTCCGATTTCACGTCAACTTTCTCTTCTGAAGTTTCTGCAACAGTAACATCATCCGTTTTGGTTTCTTCAACCACAGATTCTTCTACTTTAGCAACAGGAATTTCCTCTACAGCATCAGCAACAGTATGCGCTTCTTCCGATTTCACGTCAACTTTCTCTTCTGAAGTTTCTGCAACAGCAACATCATCCTCTTTGGTTTCTTCAACCACAGATTCTTCTACTTTAGCAACAGGAATTTCCTCTACAGCATCCGCCACAGTATGCGCTTCTTCCGATTTCACTTCCGCTTCCTTAACTTCTATAGGTTCAATCTCAGATTCAGTCGTTCCCATTATTACAGGCTGATCATCCGTTGCTTTTTCTTCAACAGATTCGCTTTCATGAGAATCACTTCCTGACTCAGGTGTTTCTAAATTTTCATTCACTTCATTCTCATGTGAGAGGTTTGATAGATCTTTTTCTTTCATGTAGTTTGCATTAGATTGGCAATTATTTAAATTAAGTGCCACGTTAACAATACAATTTTCAAAGGAATTTTAGGTCCATGTTCTTACGAATTTAACTAATTATGTGTTAATCCTCAAAGATTTTCAACATTTTTCTTTTCCTGTAAATCAAAGAGGTTCATACAATACATGAACCTCTCAACTAAAACTAACAAATTAATCAATCTAACATTTTCGTTTTTTTGTAAAATGTAAATATTTCACCTAACAAATAACGGCTTCTTATTTTTTCGTTTTCTTATTCTTTGAAAAGTATTTCTACTGAGCCAAAAGCTTAATTACTGAATGTGAATCTCTTTTACTTTTGGCTCTTCGACTTTAGCTTTTGGCAAATTCACAAATAAAATACCATCACGCACCTCTGCAGAAATATTCTCCTGGTCAATTCCCTCAGATAGTTTAAAACTTCGCTCTAAATCAGATGCAGCAAACTCCTTTCTTACATATTTGCGAGTTGCACAGCCTTCCTTTTTTCCTGTAATTTTCAGCAAGCCATCGGCAAGCTTAATTACCACCTCTTCCTTCGTAAAACCAGGAATAGCCATCTCGATTACAAAGCTTTCCTTTTCATCCAAAACATTAGTGCTTGGATTAATGGCTTGACCTGTCTGCATTGTTTTTTGCACATTCCATTTTGTTTCTCTAAACAATTGATCCATTAATTGATTTGTGAAAAAATCATTTGTTCCTTTTGAATATCTTAAAATTGTCATAACGTTTATCTCCTATTTTTTTAACTATTATTTTTTTGGACTCCGGATTCCAAAATTTAATTTTTGTTTTCATCTTTATATTTCCAAAGTCTATACCAAGTAGTATTCTATCAATTATTGACCGAAACAATCAATAATATAATGTCATAATGTCTTCTTTTACGCGGAGATGGATGACAGATTGTCATTAAACACAAATAAATGCCTCGTATCTTAAATTTTCTTGCAAGCCATGCTTGCGTTGCATACTTTTATACAAAATTTAAAAAATGAGAATCGATATACTTACCGTTGTTCCAGAATTACTGGAAAGCCCGCTTAACCACTCCATTATTCAAAGAGCAAAGGACAATGGGATAGCCGAAATCCACATTCACAACATTCGTGACTATTCCGAAGACAAGCATAAAAAAGTGGACGACTATGCATTTAGTGGTGGAGCAGGAATGGTAATGCGATTGGAGCCAATCGTAAAAGCCATTGAATATTTAACAGACCAGAGAAAATACGACGAAATTATTTTCACCACACCTGACGGCGATCAATACGATCAAAAAACAGCCAACACCTTATCTATAAAAGAAAATATAATGATTCTTTGCGGGCATTATAAAGGAATCGATCAGCGAATTCGCGATCACTTTATCACCAAAGAAATTTCAATGGGAGATTTTGTACTAACCGGAGGAGAATTAGCAGCGGCTGTTATTGCAGATAGCGTAATTCGACTAATCCCCGGAGCTATGGGTAACGAAACCTCGGCACTTACTGATTCATTTCAGGATGATCTTCTTTCCCCTCCTCTTTACACTCGCCCTGCAGAATTCAGAGGATGGAAAGTACCGGACATACTGCTATCCGGAGATCATAAGAAAATTGAAAAATGGCAAGAAGAACAAGCCTACGAAAGAACAAAACGATTACGTCCCAACTTGCTGGATGAATAAAAAAAAAGGAGACTCAATTGTGAGTCTCCTTTCTTTTTGCATTTATTTTTTTTAATAATTCTCTCCTTTTATTTCGAAGTAAGCTTGAGGATGCTCACAGGCAGGACAGTTCTTTGGAGCTTTTTTTCCTTCGTGAACATACCCACACTTTCGACAATACCACTTTTCGTTTTCTTCTTTTTCAAAAATGGAGTCATCCTTAAGATTTCCCAACAATTTAAGATATCTTTTTTCATGCTCTTGCTCAACCTTAGCTATCAATTTGAATGCCGAAGCTACTTTTTTAAAGCCTTCCTCGTCAGCAATCCTGGCAAACTCAGGATATAAATCAGTATATTCTTCATTTTCTCCATCAGCGGCAGCTTTCAGATTTTCAGCAGTAACACCCACCTTACCTGCAGGATAAACAGCAGTAATTTCCACTTCGCCCCCTTCTAAAAAGCTAAAAAATCGTTTCGCATGCTGCATCTCCTGCTCAGCAGTCTCTAAAAATAAAGCTGCAATTTGCTCATACCCTTCCTTCTTGGCCTGCTTCGCAAAATAAGTATATCTACTTCTCGCCTGAGATTCTCCAGCGAAAGCTTTCAATAAATTCTTCTCCGTTTGAGTTCCTTTAATCGATTTTTCCATTGTTTTTATTTATTGATTTTTCAATACGAATATCCTGATTTTTAAATAAAAAAAATACGAATCCTGTAAAAACATTATTATTTATATCGATAAAAAATAAGACAACTTAAAAACGCAAGCTTGCATTAATCGCAAGAAACAAAGCTTAAAAACAATCACGATATTAAAACCCCATATATTAACTATAGAAATCCTTCAAAAAAACTAATTCCAATCTCAAAATAACCATTCAAACATCAACAATACCCAATTCAAGATCACAAAATCATTTTTTTTCACCGACACCCCCTAATTTAAAACCTTTGCACTAATAAAAAAGCACTTTTCTATATGAACACCCCCTTAAATTGTAGGATCTTTAAATATTTTTCATACTTTTGAAGTACGAACCCCCTCATTTCAGGGTTAGGATAGAAATTAGTTGATTCAAGCAAACATCACCCCCTTCATAAGAGGGGGTGAGTTAGCGAAATTCACTAAAAATTAAAAAACCACATTTTAATCACATTAACCAATTACCATATTTATTAATCTAAAATCTATTACTATGTTGAAAGCAAGAAAATTTTTCGCAATACTTATATGTACTCTTGTAGTAACTGGAAATCTATTTGCTCAAGAAAAAGGAGAAATTTCATTTGGCGCTGACCTAATGAGTCGATACGTATGGAGAGGAACACAATTTTCGACTGGACCAGTAATCCAACCAGCCGTAGAGTACAGCAAAGGTGGATTCGCACTTGGTGCATGGGCTTCGTATGCTCAGGATGGCTCTGATGGTGCAGAAGCGGATTTGTACGTTTCGTATACTTTTGCTGATGATTTGTTTACAGCTACTGTTACAGACTATTTTTTCCCTGCTGACGGTCTCGGAGTAAACGACAGTTATTTTGATTACAAAAAATCATCTACCGGACATACCTTAGAAGGAACACTGGCCTTTAATGGGAGTGACGGATTTCCAATTAGCATTTTAGCAGCCATGAATTTCTGGGGTGCCGATCAAGACGTAAGTGGTGATCAGCGATATTCTCTTTACGTAGAATTAGGTTATGGTTTTACCTACAACGATGTTGCTATTGATTTGTTTGCAGGTTTCACTCCAATTGACGCAGATGAAGAAATAGATGAAACCGGAGAGTTAACAACAGGATTTTATGGAAGAACAGCAGGTTTTGTTAACATGGGTTTCACTGCATCAAAAGAAATTGCAATTACCGAAAAATTCTCTTTACCAGTATCGGCTTCTGTTATTGCTAACCCAATGGCCGAAAATTTATTCCTGGTATTCGGAGTTTCATTCTAACCACACTAACCCAAAATGAAGCTTCTTTGGAAGCTAATAAAAAGGCAATCAGAATTTCTGATTGCCTTTTTCTATTTTATGTCCTATTCTGAAATTAGCAGAGAACAAAAATTCAATAAACTTTTCGAATTAGAATCTTTTATTTAAAACTAAAAAAAGCTGAATTACAAAAGAATTCAGCTTTTAAACATCTTATTATAATCTCTTTACGGAATCCTCATAAACTTATGCGCTTGTAAGGAAATGTTCCATTTTGGATTGTTCTTTACGTATTCTACAATTGGTTTTACATTGTGCACATACTGGCTCCACTCCGATTGCAGGTATAACAAACAATCATCTCCTACGTTTTTGGACAACTCCTCAGCCCATTCAAAATCTTTTTCCAAATCGAAAATAATCACTTTCAATTCATTTGCTTTTTTGTAGGATGATGGTACCGGCAACTTATTACGCTTAGGCGATAAACAAATCCAATCCCACTCCCCACTTATCTCGTAAGCACCCGATGTTTCCAAAAAGTTCTCGATGTTGTGCTTCTTCAACTCAGTACATAAGGGTTCCAAGTTATACAGCGAAGGCTCTCCTCCAGTTACCACAACTGCTTTTGCAGGTGACTCAACTGCTTTACGCACTACTTCTTCAACAGAAATCAGGCGATGCTCGGCCGGATTCCATGAAATTTTACTGTCGCACCAACGGCAACCTATATCACAACCACCAATGCGAATGAAATATGCTGGCTTACCCGTATGGTATCCTTCCCCTTGTATGGTATAGAAATCCTCCACCAGAGGTAAATCGGTTCCTTTATCGAATATTTCTTTGTACTTATTGAGCATCAATTAGTTACTATTTAGACCCAGAATTAATTAGGTCGGGCAAAGGTAATAATAAAAACATGAACAAGGAATAAATGACACTAAAACAGCAGGAATAGATCAATATTTTTCACCCTGCTTGCACCAAACAGATTAACAGAGATTCTGGTGCAATTGCTGGTGCAAAAGGTATCGTACAACAACTTATAAAACTTTAAATTATGAAATTCTACATTAAACATCCAAAGAAAGCACAAGAACAACGCATATTCATCTACCATAATCATTGTTCAACGATCATTAGAGTAGCAAGCAAACTCAAGGTAAATAGCGACATGTGGGACAATAAGAATGGTACTTCCTTAGATCCCCTTACAGAAACAGTCCTAAAAAAGTGGATTGCTAAGGCAAAAGATACACTCATCAATATGGAACGGCTAGATGAAGAACTTTCAGTTACCGCGGTTAAAGATGTACTCATAAACATTGTCAACGACAAACCTGTGAGAGAAGAACTCACCATTACCTATTTATATAAGGAATTCTTGAAGGAAGCTCAACTTTGCAAGAGTACCCAAAAGAATTATAAGGCTTCACTAATGCACTACGAACAATTCTTGCTTCTATCGAAATCCACAGATATCATCGAACGTTACACAGCTAAAGATTTTCAGATGTTTGTAAAATATCTTAAAGAAAGAGGTTATGCCGACAATTCAATTAAGATTTACACTAAATGCATCAAAAGAGTACTCAACAAGGCATATTGGGAAGGTACAATACAAAACGAATTATCCAGAGTTATGAAATTCAAAGCCAAGAAAGTGACCAGAGATAACTTTGTTATATTCAACATAGAAGAACTAAGGGAACTTGAAAACATAACATTAAGAAGCTATGCACGCAAAAGGTTAGATGTATTCTTATTCCTATGCTATACAGGAATGAGATTCTCTGATTACAAAAGAGTGGTATTTGAGCCTAAGTTATGCGAAATTACATTGGAGCATATGATAGTTACCGAATCAGTAAAAACAGGTAAGCGTATATTTATACCTAATGCTGGACACTGTCAAGGAGCTTGGCGCATTCTTAATAGATATAATGGAGAATTACCAAAATATAAAAGTGTTGATACTTTCAATAGACAGATAAGAAAAGACTTTAAACTTCTTGAACACCCAGAATATCTTAAACTCACTTCGCATTGCGCAAGAAAGACATTTGCTACTGCTTTATTAATGGAACAAGGCGTATCACCACTTATAGTAAGTAAGCTTTTAACCCATAGCGACATTAAAACAACTCTTAAATATTACGAGAAATCTGGAGATAGCCATATAATTAAAGCTCTTGAAAAAACTGAAAAAGAAACCCCAAAACCTATGAATACTTTTCTAAGGGTGGTATGAAATATTAATTTTCTTAACCGAATGAAGTAAAGTTCTTTTTAATTTTCGATGCTTTCCTTCAAACAAAAACAACAAAACCCAGCACAATTTAGTACTGGGTTGATCTGGTTGTATCAATATTATAATCTCTGGTGCGCAGGTCGTTTTGCAATACGTGCTCTTACTTCCAACATACGCTTTATATTTGCCTCTTGGTCCAGTTTAAATTGTGCATCTTCCGCGACTATTTCTGCATCTGTACCTCTAGAGCTAATTAGATTCTGCAAATGATACCCATAAAAGCCATTGGTATTTGATTCTACATTATTGCTAAACGTTATCATTTCGCATGGTCTTACTTGTTGGTATGCCTTAAATGACATTTCCTTATCAGCTGATTCATTTGTATTATTCAACCAAAGGCTTTCAAATTGTTTTCTTTTTTCCTCCAAAATAATAATACTATCCTTTTCTGGGTATTTATTATTATTAAGTTTATTAAGTTTATTTAAATTTGTGTACTGAGATGACCATTTTTTATTCTGAGGTGACCCTGAAAAGTTCTGTGCTGACATTTTTTTGTTCCGAGGGGACACCTTTCTTGGTACATCAATCAACCTATCATCGTGACTTACAGGGTGTAATGTCTTGAATTTAAGATGAACTATTGGAATAACTTTTAGCAACATATTTTTAGGTATAAAATTGAGTCTAATAACCTGTACTTGCTTGGTAATATATTCATAATCATGCTCACCCCTGAAAGAGTAACCATTATAAACATGCATAAATCCTTTGTCAGCTAATGAATCAATCTTATTAATATAAGTATCATTCCCTATAGATAAGTCACCTACAACAGTCTTTCTACTGCATTTGCTTACTTCATTACCACACGTAACGGCATAATACAAATAGACTAACTTTTCCATGTAATCCAGTTTATCAGATTCCATTATTGCAGATTCAATCCAGCCAAGCTGATTACCTTTTCCTCCAAACTTTAATTTATCCAACTCCCAAGATTTTACCACTTTTGTACTCTTCGTAAGTAGTCCTGCTTTCTTTAAGTCCTTGAATGCTCTTTTTATTGAACTTCCCGATACACCTAAATACTTTTGTACATCCTTTTGAGTTGTTGTAATATATTCCATGCCACCTATTTGCGATTTAAGCAGACCATAAACCACCCTGGCTACGTGACTTAATTTCTCTGACTTTATTACTGGTGCGCTTATTAGTCCGTGCTGGTATTTGCTAAATAGTTTCCGTTTCCTCATAGCTCGTAGCAGTTGAAGTTGTTAATACTTGTCTTTTGATTGTTCCGTTTTTGATTAGTCCTTTTATTGTAGAACCACCACGACCTAGCAATAGACCGCATTCTCTTTTGGTGGAGCATACCCGACCATACGGCAGGATGTACTCATAAATTGTTGTTTCCATAATATTGTATTTTTGGCTTGCCACCAGTTCAGACTGAACGGAGTTTCGGCGATTTGAAAGAATTATAGTAAATCCCTTGGCAAAATAAAAGAACCGCCCAAAACTTAATTTAGACGGCTCGAAAAACAACTAGTTTACTTTTACTTATAAAATACCCTCTTCATAATATGCTAAATGTGAAGCTTTTTGCAAACTCTCCAGCATACTTGAATCAATATACACCATGAGCTCCTCTGGCATTGAATCTTGTATAGGGCACGGAATATGTTTGTTTATTCTTACAACTGCCTCTACTGCCAAATCCAACAATTTCTTATCAAAACCTATCATTTTAAAATCGGATGTAATCGACTCATAAACCAACGTATAAGTCTTACTCATAGTCTTGGAGAACGCTAAATAAGTTGTAATCACTTCGAATAAAAATTCCAAATGCTTAAACTTTCTAATATCCTTTGGAGCTTCCTTAGTCAGTCGTTTCCACGTAGTGCATAAATCTTTGCTTAAATAATGAGTCTTTGAGTGGCAAAAAAACGCCTCTATACACGATACGGCACGTGATGTAAGCCCGTCAAATTCCATAGCTACAATATCAATCATTCGCTGACATTGCTTCGCCTGTATTGTTGTTAATTTGGTGATTTTTTTTGTGTTAATCATTTTAGTACATGACAATATTATAAACTACTGATTATCAGTAAAATAAACCGCAGTAAATTTCAGTAAGACGTTGATTTTCATTATCTTAGAAGAATAATACCACTCATTTTTCTAATGGAGAAAATCAACGTCGAGAATAAAAGTAAGGAATTCATATCAATA
>JAESUW010000083.1 GCA_016760525.1 Labilibaculum sp. | reverse complement strand
ACATGAGCATCAGTCATGCAGATAGAAAAAGGAATTTGAATAGTGAAATATTGGAGTGGAACACACGATGATATCTCATCTATTTAATGCAAGGGCGCGGCAACTTTAGCGGGAAACCGCGCCCTTGGAAGTCGCTTAAGACTTCGTTAGTCAAATTGACTATCCAAGTACTTAGGCAAACAAACGTTAATAATTTTAGATTAAAGGAAATATTATGCAAGAACTAACAATGAATGAAATTGAACAAGTGAATGGTGGTGGGATTTATGATGGTGCCAACTTTTATATTGTTGCTTGGGGAGCTGTAGCCGTCGCGGGAATAATTACTGGGGGAGGAGGGTTCTTGGTTGGTGGGGCAATGCTCGCTATGTTTCAGTCTTATAAGTAGAAAATAGAGTTTTAAGTTATGAAATGGAAAATAATTTACTTAGTTGTTTTTATTGCCTTTCAAATTGACAACTTCATAAAAACTGAAGTGTTTACAGCATACAACACTTCTCTTTTGGTGGCTGCTGTAATCTTTGTAGTTTTTTACATTAAAAAGGAAGTTCTCACTAATAAAGATAAGACTAAAGCAAAAGAGTGATTTATTTTAGACATCTAAGCAAGAATCTAATAATCACTTGGGTGTCTGATTTTTTGGGATGATATTTTAATGTGCAATGTAGCTTAGTTCTGTAGAAAAATTGGCATGGTTCAAATCAAGTGAACACTTTTGCCACTCTATTAGACTGTGCATGTGCGAAATCCAGTGTGGTTTGCTCTCAACTATCAAGCCGTTTTTTAGGCTTTAGTATCAGTCATGCAGATAGAAAAAGGAATTTGAATAGTGAAATATTGGAGTGGAACACACGATGATATCTCATCTATTTAATGCAAGGGCGCGGCAACTTTAGCGGGAAACCGCGCCCTTGGAAAGCCGCTTAAGATTTGAGAGAGTCAAGTTGACTCACTTATCACTTAGGCAAACAAACATTAATAGTTTTAGATGAAAGGAAATATTTTATAAGATTTGCTTTGATGTTTATTTGGTGTAAACGTTGGGCTGATATTATTTTTGAGTTTGTTATATCAGAAAAGAAAGAATTGGTTACAGAATATTTATTGGCAAAAAGTAAGCGGGTACATTAGAGTGTACCCGCCTTTCTCATTGTAAGGTGAGAATTTAGGATTTATAACGAATATAAAAATATGTTTGATTCTAAAAAAAGAATCAAACGCTTACGCATTTACTTTGTTGTTCATTAATGTTTTAATGGATTCAGCTAAACGTTGTACACCAATTTTGTTCTGTTCTTCATCAACAAATGAGAAGTTAATTCTCATGGTGTTTTTACCGCTTCCATCGCAGTGGAAAACTGATCCCAATACGAATGCAACATTTTTCTGAATTGCGATCTCAAACAGATCTTCAGCATTCATATCTTCCGGTAAGTTAAGAAAAAGAAATAAACCACCCTCAGGTTTTGTCCAACTAACACCTTTTGGCATGTATTTTTCAAAAGCTTCAAGCATAATATCGCGCTTTCGGTGATACATTTGAATTATGCCTTTTAAGTTTTTATCGAAAAAGCCTTTTTCCAGGTATTTAGCGGCTATTTTTTGAACAAATGGTGACGTGCATAAATCAGTAGATTGTTTGGCTTTCACGAATTTGTCGATGATTGCTTCATGCGCTGTAACCCAGCCAATTCTAAATCCGGGAACGAAAATTTTGGAGAAGGTTCCGAGGGCAATTACATGTCCTGAATTATCCAGATCATACATCATTCTTTGAGCATCTCCCTCGAATCGTAATTCTCTGTATGGACTGTCTTCAATAATTAGAATATTGTATTTTTTTGCTATTGCAATAATTTCAAGCCTTCTGAATTCAGGCATGGTGATGCCGGCAGGGTTTTGGAAATCAGGAATTACGTAAATGAATTTTGGCAGTTCTTCATCTTCCAACATTTTTGCCAAGCTTATTTCCAGTAAATCAGAACGCATTCCAAACTTATCAAACTTAATTCCAACAGGAACAGCTCCATAACTCGAAAATGCACCTAATCCTCCTAAATAGCTAGGCAATCCGCAAATAAATTTATCTCCTTTATTCAGGAATATCTTGCCTGCTAAATCAAGTCCTTGTTGCGATGATGTAAGAATTACTAAATTATCAACAGAGATATTTAATCCTTGCTTTTGATATCTTTCAGTTAGAATATTACGAAGTTTAGTATCTCCTTCGGTAGCTCCATATTGTAAGGCTGCATCACCATCTTCCTCTAAAACTTCATTGCATATTTGTTTTAATTCATCGATAGGAAAGGTGCTGGGAGCAGGAAGTCCGCCGGCAAAAGAGATAATTTCCGGTTTTTGTGTTAATTTCAATAACTCTCTGATAACAGATCGTTTCATGCTTTTCGCACTATCAGAAAGAATGTCTTCAAGATTTGTAATCATTATTTCCCTTTTTTAGAAATGATTTAATAGCCTGATAACTAGTAAGAGTTATACTATTAAATTTACAATATTTTGGGGTGTAAATAGTTAAATCGAAAACAAAATTTAGTTTTTACTTTTAATTTAAAATTAATATGCGTTAAATTGTAATAAATGATTAGATTAAATCGCGAAGTTTATCCAGCTGTCGAATTTTGTTTACATCTCTCATGTTACGAGCGGTTTCGGTAAAATATTGGTGGTTCTCAATAAATTTTATTTGAAGACGATTCCAATCATCAATACTCTTGATTCTGCTGTGCTCTTTTAACTCTCGGTACAGGTTCCCGGAAACAGGAATAAAATCAGTACGCCCCAAGTAATCTAAATCAGCATCACAAATAATTTTTTCCAGCTTTGTTTTCGGTTGAAGTGGAAATTTAGTATTCATAATTAGGTTGGAAATTTCATCAATTTGTTTCTCCGAATAGAAATATTTGGGAAGTATGTGTTTAGCCATTTTAACGCTGCACTCTTCATGTTCATTGTAAGATAGAATAAAGCCGGTATCATGAAATAAGGCCGCAGTTTTTATAGTCAGCATTTCAGAATCCGAAATCTCTTCTTGTCTACCAATTATTTCCACTTCGGTTATTACATCAATAGTATGTTTTAAGTTGTGGTAATATAAGTTCTTAGGTAATTCATTCTCTAGTTTGGTTAGAATAGCCTCTTCCAAATCATCATAGCGAAGCATTTGGAATTGTGTTAAAAAATGCGGGTTTGGAACTAATCCTTTTAAATCGGTCGACATATTGGGTTTAAATCCCTTAACAAAGTACATGTCGATATTTCCTTTGTATTTTACCGGCATTCTGCCTCTGTATTCACAAATAAAGAAATCTTTAATCAGCATATAAGTCATGCCCGAAATATTAATTTCGCTAACCGATCCCGATGATTCCATTCTACTTGCCGTATTTACGGTATCACCCCAAATATCATAACTTACTTTTTTAGTTCCTACAACACCAGCAATTACAGGACCGGTATGAACACCAATCCTCAATCCCCAAATGGCTTTCTTGCCGGCTTTCGAGTTTATTTTCATGCTTTTCATGTACTGCTGAATTTCCATAGCAGCCAAAATAACTTCAATTGGATTCGTCCTGTTTTTATTGGGAATGCCACCTGCACACATGTACGCATCACCTACTGTTTTAATTTTTTCAATATTGAATTTATCAACTACAGAATCGAAATGCATAAAAAACTTATCTAATTCATCAATCAGATCTTCCGGATTCATTTGTTCTACAATTTTGGTGAATCCATGAATGTCTGAGAACAAAACAGTAACCATACGAAATCTTCGCGAGCTAACTTTTCCGGTAGATTGTAATTCTTCGGCGGTTTGTTGAGGCAGAAGATTGGAAAGAAGTTTTTCAGCTTTGTTCTTTTGTAAAATTATCTCTTGATTTTTATCATAAAATTCACTTTCAATCTCTCTTTTCTGTTTTTTAAGTTTCAATTTATACCATAAATACATCAAAGCAAGTAGGAATAACTGCAAAATACCCAATACAATTATGTTCTCAGAAATAAAAATAAAAGCGTTTCCTTCTAAAGACATAAGCAATCCTGACGTGTAATCGGCTGAATATAAAAAGATTAAAAGAGGAGAGAGCTGAGTCATTAGTTAAGAGTTAAATTTATGCTAAATAATGGTAATAAAAATAGCCAAGAATTTTTAAATAACAGTCTTAAGTTTAAATTAATACAGAATATTAACAGACTCCGCTTTAATTTGCTAGTTTAGTAGAAAATGGCTAAATTGTAGCATGGTTATGTTAATATATTTTATAACCTATCCCCTTTTACTATAAACTATGGAAAACACTAAGAGATCAATACTTGTTGCATGGGATTTTTCAACTGTCGCAGAGTATGCATTGGAGCATGCTTTGATATTTGCGGAAAATGTTGATGCAAATGTTACTTTACTGCATATCATTAAAAAAGGCTCTCAACTAGATGAGGCTAATGTTAAAATGGCAAAAGCCGCTGATAAAATAGAAAAAGAGAAAGGAATTCGACCTGAAGTGATTGTTCGTGAGGGTAGTATTTTTACATCTATTAATGACATTGCCAAAGAAATGAATTCCATGTTGGTTCTAATGGGAACTCATGGTATTAAAGGAATGCAAAAGCTTACAGGTAGTTGGGCTCTAAAGGTAATTATCGGATCACGTGTACCTTTTATTGTGGTTCAGGCTCCTCCTGTTCAAAAGAAATATTCATCGGTAGTTTTGCCTGTTGATTTTAAAAAGGAAAATAAAGAGAAATTGAGCTGGGCTGAATTTCTAGGTAAATTCTTTAAAGCAAAAATGAGAATTATTACGCCTAAAATACCCGAAGGTCAAATGCTTCAAAGAACAAAGGCAAATCTTGTGTTTGCAAAGAAGTATTTGGAAAACAGAGGTATCGATTATGAAATTGATACGGCCGACGGCGGTAACGATTTTGCCATGGAAACAGTCGATTTTGCGAAAAAAATTGATGCTGACATTATCCTAATCATGACGACTAAGAATATCTCATTTCAGGATTATATGTTGGGAGCACATGAGCAATTTGTGATTGCTAATTCGGCTCACGTTCCGGTTATGTGTGTAAATCCACGAACAGACTTAGCTAAATATGGCAGTTTTTATTAAAGCATAAATTTGAAATTTATATATTTGAACAACGGTTGTATGGCCGTTGTTTTTTTATATCCTTAAATTGATAAAATAGTAAATATGAAGCTTGTTTTTGCGACTAATAACCTAAATAAACTAAAAGAATTGCAGAATCTTTTAGGAGAAGAGATTGAATTGCTAAGTTTGGCAGATATCAATTGTGATGATGAGATTCCTGAAGATCATGAAACTTTGGAAGAAAATGCAAGTCAAAAAGCCCACTATATCTTTGATAAATTCAAGGTGAATTGTTTTGCCGATGATACTGGTTTAGAAATAGAATCATTGAATAATGAGCCTGGGGTTTATTCTGCCCGATATGCAGGGGAAGATAAGGATGCCAAAGCCAATATGAAAAAGGTACTTGAGAACCTAAATGGCATTAAAAACAGAAAATCAAGGTTTAGAACTGTAATCTCTTTATTAATTGATGGTAAAGAGAATCAGTTTGAAGGTATTGTTGGAGGAAATATCCTTGAAAAAAAGCGTGGAATTGATGGGTTTGGTTACGATCCAATTTTTGAGCCAACCGGATATGATATTTCTTTTGCAGAGATGGATATGACTGAAAAAAACAAGATCAGTCATAGAGGATTAGCTGTTCGTAAATTAGTTGATTATTTGCTAAGCCTTAAGGAATAATTTTTTTTTCAACTAATAATTCAAGTGCAGTTTTTTACTAATTAAGTATTGTTTGATGTTACAAGTTCGATACATTTTCACTTTACTATTCATATTACTAAGCATAAGTGGTCAAGGCCAGATAAAGATTGGTGATTGGAGAGAACATTTGCCTTATCAAAAGGCAAAAAGCATGCTTGTTGGGGGTGATAATCTGTATTGTTTGACGGAGTCGGGCTTATTTTCTTATTCATTAAACGATAACGAAATAGTAGCCTATAGTAAAACAAAAGGCTTGGCGGAATCGGAAATTACCGCCATTGCCTGGGCCGAAAGTTCTCAAAGTCTTTTGATTGGATATGCAAATGGAAATCTGGATGTAGTTTCAGAGGGAGGCATTCAGAACATTTCAGATATTAAAAATTTCACTTTAGTCGAGAACAAAACCATTAATACAATTACCAGCACAGAAGATTTAGCTTATTTGGGAACTGATTTTGGAATTGTTGTTATTAATATGGACAAAATGGAAGTAGCCGACACCTATTTTATTGGTGCTGAGGGCGAAAAATTAGTTGTTAATGACATTGAAATAAATTCATCATCGATATGGGCTGCAAGTGATCTTGGAATTTTTAAGGCAGATTTATCTTCAGGCAATTTGGCCGATTTTAATAACTGGGAGCATCAACAAAACATTCCCGATTTTCAAAGAAAATGCGGACATCTTGAAATTATTGATGGTGATGTACTTGTAAGTCGTTTTTTATCTGAAACAACAAGCGAGCTGTACCGAAACAGAGACGGTGTGTGGTCTAAGTTTTCCGGAAGTTATTCACGGATTTATACCCTTAGAAATATCGATAATCAATTGTGGGTAGTGCAAGCCGGTAAAACACAGATATTTAATGCAAATGGGATTGAAAACTCAGTTTTGCAGTACTCTGAAATTACAGAAATGCGTGATGCTTTGAAAGTTGCTGGAAGAACATTTATTGCTGATTATCAGGCATCTTTGCTGGAGATTGATGGAAGTGGTACCAGTCAGATAAAACCCGACGGACCGCTAAGTTTGGATATATCCAATGTATTTTCAATTGGTAATAAAACGTGGGCTGTGGCTGGTGGTGTCACTTCCTCTTACGAGGGATTGGGAGCAAAAGCAGAATTGTATTTGTTCGAAGATCAAAAATGGACTAATTATTCAAATGAAAACGCTCCATTTTTCAATAATAAATCTGATTTAGTAAGCCTTACAGGCAATAAGAGAGATCAATCCCTTGTGTACACAGCCAGCTGGGGCTATGGAATTTTTGTTTTTGAAAGTGATGAATATCAAGCCAATTGGAATTCTGAAAATTCACCGCTTGGTTCGAAAGGAATTAGTGGAATGGATGCCGATGAGGATGGTAATTTGTGGATTTTAGATGCCAATTCTTCTGCTCCGGTAAAAATTCTTTCATTTACCGAAGAATGGACTTCCTTAAACTATTCGACCCTGGCTAATCGGGTAGATATGCAGAAGATAGTTTGTCTTAAGAATGGAGATAAGTGGGTTTTAAATGCGCCCGGGCAAGCTCTTTTTGCATTTAATGAAAATGAGACGCTCACCAATCAGGATGACGATGTTGTTGCTTCTTTTTTAGTTCGGGATGAAAACAATTCAACAATCAGCTCGAAGGTTTATGATCTTGTTGAAGATGATAATGGAGATATTTGGTTAGGAACATCAAGCGGAGTTGCTGTTTATTCCAATCCAGGGAATATTTTTAGGAATGGAAACTTTTTTGCCTATCAACCCATTATCTCTATTGATGGTTCTACTCAGTTTTTGTTAGGAACGGAAAGTGTGAATACAATTGCTTTAAATGGAGCCAATCAAAAATGGTTGGGAACGGCGAATTCAGGTGTTTTCCTGATTTCAGAAAATGGAGATGAACAATTGACACACTTTACAAGTGAAAACAGTCCTTTGCCTTCCAATACAATCCATAAAATATCGGTTAATTCAGAAACAGGAGAGGTTTTTTTTGTGACTGATAAAGGAATGGTTTCTTACAAAGGGGAAGTAACTGCAGGAACCGAATCGTATAACGATCTCTATGTTTATCCGAATCCGGTTCGTGAAACTTATCACGGAGATGTTGTTGTAAGTGGTTTAATGGCAGAGTCGACTGTGAAAATTACCGACATTAGTGGTAATTTGGTGATAGAGGGAAAATCGGGTGGAGGACAGTTTGTTTGGGATGGAAAAAATTTCAATGGATCGCGCGTTCACACCGGTGTATATCTTATCTTCTGTTCCAACTCCGATGGTTCTAAATCGAAGGTGATTAAATTACTATTCATTCATTAATAAAGTTCTGATGATTTACAAGACCAAAGGAATTGTTTTGAATCAGATTAAGTATGGTGAAACCAGCTTGATCGTTCAGGTGTATACCGAAAAGTTTGGGCGTCAGTCGTACATGGTAAAAGGAGGAAGATCCAAGAAGTCACCTATGAAAAGTAATTTGTTTCGTCCGTTTTTTCTTTTGGAAATGGACGTTTATCATCGGGAAGGAAAGAATATTCAGTCGATAAAAGAGGTTCGGCTTTGCGAGAATCTCAATAATTTGGTTTTTGATGTGTCCAAAAGTACCATGGTTTTGTTTTTAACCGAAGTGTGCTCTAAAGTGCTTCGAGAGGAAGAGCGAAATCAGGAACTATTTGTATTCCTGTATAATAGCATACGTTTTCTCGATCTTACCGAAGAATCTACCGGACGGTTTCATTTGTATTTCCTAAGTAAACTAAGCCGTTTTTTGGGTTTTTTCCCACAACTCAATTGGTCCGATCAAAATGCATTTTTCGATATGGATAATGGTTTTTTTGTAGAGGAAGACAGGATTCATGCTCATTGTCTTGAAAAAGGCGTAAGCGGAAAGCTTTATTCTTTATTCTCTACTTCAATTGATCTTATTAATGAATTGAAAATGAGTAAGACAGAGGTGGATGTTCTTTTGCGTGCAATTTTGAATTTTTACGCCCTTCAAATTGATGGTTTTACCAATTTAAAATCCTTATCTGTTCTTCATGAACTGTTCCAGGAAGAGGAATAATTTGCTTCTGTTTTTTTTTATTTAAAAGCTTTCTGCAATTGTTTTGTTGATTAGCAAGATTTGAATATTTTTGCATGTCTTTTGGCCCCATAGTTCAAGGGATAGAACAAGTGTTTCCTAAACACTAGATACAGGTTCGAGTCCTGTTGGGGCTACTAAAATGCTGATAATTTGATGATTGTCGGCATTTTTGTTTTAATGCTGTTTCAGTTCCATTCTGAACAAGCAAATTCTTCAGAAAAATATCACTTCGTTAGAGAACAATTTTGGTATGTTATAACTCGTTAACAACTTAAATATGCCTAATCCTTACAATTTATAGGTTCATCCTGAAAGTCCTTTAGGATTGTATTAAACACGCTTAATTTTCATTCTGTTATTCAGTTCTCCCTTTTATTTTTTCCGATTTTTTCAAATCATTATAATTTCTAGTCATGAGAGATAGTACCTCTTTAAATACAAGAGTTCGATACTTTTCTCCATCAAAAATTAATTTTTGGTCAAGTATCGAACTTAGGATCTTTTGTTTAACATCGATGGTAGTGTTATCAAATAATTGATTAAGATTCTGCAAGAAGAATACTTAATACTCGATTTGCTATCGCAGATCACTATCTATAGAGTTCATTTCATCCATCTCGTTTGGGATATTGTACTTTTTATTCATACTTCAATTTGAACTGTTGATAATCATTTGACATATTATCAATTCTTCAATTTGATGCTAATCAGAATTTCATCAATACATCCAGTTTCATAAAGATATCTGTGCTTAACCATAGGTAGGCCAGATAGAAACGATTGATTCTATTTTAAAATATAAGATAACTTGAAACGATTTTTATTCGCTAAGATTTAATAGACTGCATAGGATAATAGAAATTAAAAAAGAGGCTGATAAATCATGCCTCTTTAAATTTTTCATCTTGAATTTTTCAAAATTCAAATATTACTAAACATGCTCATACTATTGTTGCGACACAAGTTATTTTTTCTCTATTAGATGTAATGTATAGTTTAATACAGTATCCGCATTATTTAAATAATTATCAATGTCTGGAACTATATAATGGTCGGGGATAATTCCATGTTTGTTAGTTAAAGTGCTTACAGTAGTTTTAACTATTCGAGTTGCAACACGAAACATAAGGTCAGTATTATCTAGGTTGTAATTTTTACTGAAATCATTACAAGTATATGTACCTCCTGTTTCATCGCCAATAAAAATTCCAAAGTTATTTTCTTTAACCAATGAACAAAAATGACCTGTGGTTGAAAAACACTTTCCGTTAATTAATATATATGGCTTGTTTTTGAATCCATTTGGATTTGGTTGAATAGGCTTTTTTAATTTCCCATACCACTTTACACTCTTATCAAAATAAGTAAAAGGTTTATCAGCAATATACTGAAGAAGATACGATCCGCAAAATGGATCTCCTCCACCATTATTTCTTAAATCAATGATTAAGTTTTCAATTTGACTTTCATTAATATGCTGAAAACAACTATCAACAAATGATTTAAAGACTGGGAGCTGTTTTTTATAGTATGCAAAAGAACGAATTGTGATTCTCGCTGTACTGTTTTCCAAATCCGTATTTAAACAAAGATTATTTTCGCAATTGTCTAAAAATGTCTTTGTACGATCTAGGTTTTCAGCTTTTACCAATTTTATATTCTCTATTTTTTCGTTATGTTTTACCGTAACCTGATACGAGCTTGGGAAATCATAAAACATGGCACACATTTGTCGGAAATAATAATTTATATTTTCTTTTTTACTCGATTCATTGTAACCATCACTTGGAAGATGTTTAAATATCTCTTTTCGCAATGTTTCCACATCAACGCCGTTTATGGTCAAAATTTCATCTCCGGCAGATAAACTATTGGCGTTGTTTTTTGGATCCATAATGTATAATTTAGACCCATCGTATCTTACATTCATAGGAAAAACCATTGATTTTGGAAGTTTATGCAATTCGTTAGACCAAACAACAGTGTGCCCACAATGGATGGCTGCAACAACTTCTTCACAAATCCATATAAATCTTCCCATTGTTATTGAATCAGTGATTTTATTGTATTGATAATCAATGAGCTTGTCCAGCGACTCTTTACTAGTAAAAGCGTAGGGTTGAGCATGTTTTTTTAGCAATAGTTCAATCATTTGATTAAAATCTTCCTGGTAGTCTTCTAATGCGTAGATTTTGGTAATATTTCCTGTTTCATCATTAGAATTTGATTTTTGACCGCAAGAAATTAGCGTCAAACTTGTTAGAAGGAGAATTATAGATTTTTTCATCATATTAAAATTAATTGTTAGGTTATAAGATGCTTGTCGGTTGGCAAACTGATAACGCATACTGATGTATTGAAAATTAGATTCGAGTAATTAAGTACGTCGGATCAAGGCATCGTTTAGTACCTGACCAAAGTGCTGTGTTAATATTACCTCACATGTAGTTCAACCAACCTGATGATGACATATAGCTTCAGCCAAGTAAAGCCATCGGGCAAGTATGATGTATACTTAAAATTAGGATGAGATTTAAACGGAATCCTGATTTTCTAGCTTTTTCTCAATCAATATTGATGCTACAAACCACAATAGAAGAGATAAAAGATAAATAAGTATCCCATACATGGGAGTTATCATAGTAACTTTTATTGCGCTAAATACCATATAAGGCTTAAGCTCTCCTCCACTTGTAATTAGTCCATCAATGGCATCAAACATATTAGAAAATCCATGCAACTGACCAAAAATTCCGATTGTCAGGACAAATAAGCCCATAGTTTTACCATATCCAAGTTTTCTTAATACGTCCATTTTATCTTTTTGCTTGGAGTTGTAAGCAAGAATAAAATGATAAATAATCCAGGCAGTTGTAATAATTAATAAAAGTGTAAGAAGTCCCATATAAAATGTTCCTCCCATATAAAATAAATCTTTCATAAATAATTAAATTTGTGATTAATACTTCTGCCAAAGTATATTAGATAACGAAATTTATCAAGGCTGAATCCACTTCTTAATGGGTTGTTTGTCGACTCTAAATAGTAATTATCATATCTTTGACTAGATTAGCCTGAAAAAATTAAATAGAATGTATAAAACTTCGAAAAATCCTTATTACCATATCGCCTATTGGATTTTTGTCTTACTTGTTTTAAGCCGAACGTTTATGTTTTCGTGGGGGAACAAATCTGCGGGCTTTTGCTTCATAAGCATGCTTCTTCCCATTGTTATGGGAACCTCCTATTTTTTTAACTATGTGCTTGTTCCTAGTTTTTACCTGACTCAAAGGTATGCACGATTTGCATTTTACACCTTTTGTACTGCTATTATATCTGTATATCTCGAACTAATCGTTTTGGTTTTTTCATATATATATATTGTAGATCTTAATTATGAGAATTTGAGCCCTAATGCTTCGAAAATTGCACTATTAGCGGTTATATTGTATTTAATGGTTTTTATTGGCTCGTTTATACTAATGATGAGTCAAGTAGTGGAGAATAAACAAGTAATTCAAAAACTTTTGGACGAAAAAGAGAAGATAAAAAGGTCGTTTCTTGAAATCATGTCAAATAGGAAAATGACCAAAATAGCCTATGACGATATTGTTTACATTGAAAGCTTATCTGATTATATCAAGGTGTTTACGAGTAACAAAGAAATTAAAAGCAAAGAGAAAATAAGTCGATTGGACGAACGATTACCCGATACTTTTTTAAGAATTCATCGTTCATTTATTATCAATACTGATAGAATTAAAGAGCGTTCTTTAGATGAAGTTTTAGTAGATGATATTAGGCTAAATATTGGTAGAAGTTATAGGAATGCAGTTAAAGAATTGTTGAATAATAATATGCAAATTAAATAACACCTACTGCCAATAATAGCATACATTATAGGCTTTCTGCAAGCACAACACAATCCTACGCTGCATAATCGAGACGTAAGACAGTCTAAAAAGTAAAACTTGATAGTAATTAATTTAGGTTATTAGACGAACTGCCGTAAAATTCAATACTCAATGAATATTTATAAGGGGGATAAATAAGGGTACACTCAAATGCCCTAAATTCGGTAAGTCGCTAAAAAGTAGAGTTTAAGCTCTTTTGCTTAGATTCTGTTGGGGCTACACATAAGCTTTGTAATCATCTGATTATGAGGCTTTTTTTTGCATTTTATTCGTGAAGTACCCTATATTATACCACTTTGTAGAGATTTTATTCTCTGTAAAGGCTTACTTCTCTTGTAAAATGGGAGTTTTTACTAAATAGACAAGTTACCACGAATGCTGAAAAAGTCTCATATTATTGAATTGTGTACTATTTTTTGTATTTTTGGTACAAATTAAAAAAACATGGGACAAGATGCACCATATCGGATTTTAGACAAACTTCCTCCTCAAAGAGAGAAAATTGAAACCCTTAAAATTTTAAGAGAAACCAATAAAGCAACTGCTGCGTTAGCTGAATTGAAAGGAATTGCAAATACGATTCCCAACCAATCAATGCTGGTAAATGCAATTGTATTGCAAGAGGCCAAAGGAAGTTCTGAAATCGAAAATATTATTACAACACAGGATGAGCTTTATAAAGCACTCACGATTAACAAATCACATGTATCACCCGAAACAAAAGAGGTTGTAAATTATCGAAAAGCGATTTTCCGTGGATTTGACTTGATTAAAAAACAAGGATTTTTACGAGTAAATGATATCATAGAAATTCAACATGAGTTAATTGGAAACAATGCAGGAATAAGAAGTATGCCTGGCACTGTTTTGAAAAATGATACAACAGGAGAAGTTGTCTATACCCCACCCCAGGATAAAAAGGAGATATTGGATTTATTATCAAATTTCATTGAGTATTTTAATCAAGGCAAAAATGAAATATCACCATTAATCAATCTTGCAGTGCTTCACCACCAATTTGAAAGCATCCACCCATTTTATGATGGAAATGGCAGAACAGGAAGAATATTAAACATTTTGTATCTGATTTTAAATGATTTGATTGATATTCCTATTTTATATCTTAGTTCATACATCATCGAAAATAAACCTGATTATTATCGCTTATTGAATCAGACAAATAAACTTGGAGAATGGGAAGAATGGATATTTTTTATACTAAAAGCAGTTGAAAACACTTCAATTCAGACAATTGAAAAAATAAACACAATTAGAAATTTACTTGACAACACAATCGAGAAAGTTCAGATTGATGCGCCAAAAATCTATAAAAAAGAATTAGTGGAATTGCTTTTTGAACAACCTTATTCAAAAATTGAATTTGTTGTTAATCGATTAAAAGTAGAGAGAAAAGCTGCATCACGATATTTAAAAGAACTGGAAAAGATTGGCATTTTAGAATCTCAAAAAGTTGGAAGAGAAACTTTGTATATCAATAAAAAATTGATTGAAATATTGAAAAAATAAAACATATATTGGTAACAAAAACGATATGTAATATGGGGTTCATCGGGTAATTAAACCACAGTTCTCTATTGCAACACCGCCAATTTGTCTTTGACTATCGTAAAAAAAGAAATCTGTAATGTTATTATGGAATTTGGTGCCGGATTTGCTTTACTTGTCGGATGATCGGGTTACCTGGATAAATGATCGAGATAACGACTTCATTAAAATATGTTTTTCCTTTTCGAAAAATTGACAGGTTTGACAGTATGAATCTTAGTTGAAATTTGATAATTTTGTATGAATTTTAGTGCCGTTTTGTAGATGACACTTAAGATTTTCATAAATAATATATTAGTATTTTTCGCCATGCAATTTAACCAATGGTTTGTGTATGCTAGTTTAACCAAATATTGGATAACAAAAGATAAAAACATACTTAATGTCGAGTGAAATAAAAGTGTACGAAAAAAAGCGATTTACAAACATAGACTATACCGAAAAAACCTTACGAAACAAAGAATTTTACAAATGTACTTTTGTAAGCTGTATCTTTTTTAAAAGTGATCTTATTGGTAACGATTTCGAAGACTGTACTTTCGAAAGTTGCGACTTTTCGATGACAAAAGTTCAAGGGGCTGGTTTTAGAAATGCAAGCTTTAACGAGTGTAAAATTATAGGTGTTGATTTTTCTGAATGCAACAAATTTATGTTCTCTTTTTCATTTTATAAATGTCATTTAGATTATTCTACATTCTTTGGCACAAGATTAATGAAAACAAAATTTGACAATTGCTCTTTGAAAGAGACTGATTTTACAGAAGTTAACTTATCTGCTGCCGTTTTTTCTGAATGTGATTTAACAGGTGCCGTATTTTTAAATACCATACTAGAAAAAGTGGATTTTAGAACTGCAATTAACTATTCAATAGATCCTGAATCTAACAAATTAAAGAAAGCAAAATTTTCTAAATTCAACCTTGAAGGCCTACTTTATAAACATCAATTAGATATTGATTATAAGGATTAAAGCTGATTTGAATCAAAATTTAAGATTAATAATCACAAATGCACAATAATGTATGAATAATAGCCGAAATACTTGTAGATACAGACTTTGTAGCCCGATTCAGCTTTTCTGTAACTTGACAGGAATGAAGCCCACAATCCCCAACGATTTTATACTGCCAACCGTTGATTTCAGCAATCAATGTAAATTTTTAAGTGGGGATAAATAAGGGGACACTCAAATGCCCTAAATTCGGTAAGTCGCTAATAAGTAGAGTTTAAGCTCTTTTGCTTAGATTCTGTTGAGGCTACACATAAGCTTTATATTTGTGAAGTACCCTGTATATACCACTTTGTAGAGATTTTATTCTCTGTATAGTCCTATTTATCTGGTAAAAGGGAAGTTATCAACCCAATAGATTATTTCAGTTCCTAAATTTAAAGCATGAATTTACGATTGAGAAGCTAAACGATAAAATAAGCGACCTAAAAGACAAACACACCAGAGATATTACCGAGGTAAGCACCAGCACAAGCCAGGATACCGTAACTGCAATCACTCAAATGCCCGCTATTCAATCCGTATTAGGGGCTTTTGCAAACAATCTGATTCCAAACAAAACAAATGCTTTGGGTGGTGTGGCAG